>NZ_JAPQKZ010000030.1:0-92229 GCF_027257075.1 Bacteroides sp. LFL-34
GTGGATTGAAAATAAACTCAATAATCGACCTCGTAAAAGACTTGGATACCTCACGCCAAACGAAAAATTTAAACAAATTATTAATCAGAATTCTGTTGCATTTGCAAGTTGAATTCAGCTATGGTAAATTCTAAATATCTTTATTCTTATTTTATCTATCCTTTAATGAAATGACTAACTTAATCGTTATGGAAGAGTTTCTTTACCAATCTCCCCAGTCTCCCCAAGGATCATCATCATCGCCATCTCCTTCATCAGTTTTCGGTAGTTCCGGATAAGGTTTAATATCCCAATCTTCCGGTCCTTTGGCGATAGCTTCCAAATCAATATTATATTTTTTTAGATAGTTTGTCACAAAATCGAACTTAGTGCTTAGAAATGGATAGGTTGCCGAAGGAAACATTACTTCCCGTTCTTCTTTGGTATGACGCATGGCTATTTGCAGATAGCCGATAAATGTTTCTTTGGCTGTTGGAGGATTATCGGAATCGGGTTTAGAATGTTTACCTGATAATGAATTTACATTACCAGGATAGCCTCTTTTAAGATAATAATTAGGATCGGCTTTACTTTCGATGTCTTCACTTCTGACAATCGGAGTTAAATGGTCAAATCCTGCATCAAATTCATCTTCGGGTATGATAATATTTCCGTTGGCGATAGCTGTATTTATAACTTCATCAATTATTTTGAAGCGGCGTATGGTAAAACTATCCTTATTGCCGGCAATAGGAGTTTTCCATCCTGTGATTGGGTCATCGTAAGTACTGTGGGCTTTATCTCCCCAGAAACAAGTTATCCAGCAGTCGGTTTGGCCGTCATCATGCTCGGGCAGTGCAACATAATATTCCAGTACTCCCGGTATAATGGAAGTAAATACAGAATAATTGTATACCATATACCAGTACATGGGAAATACTCTATCCGTAACTTCCCGGTTGAGGTAAGGAAAAATGTGGTTCTTCATAAAAGTAATATAAAATGCTCCCATTTCGTCATTGAGACAATTCTCGAAGACTCTTGATGAACTACCGACTCCACCATTAGTCCAATTTTTATTGAGATCTTTTTCTGTGATATCTTTATATATTATTTTCACTCCGAAGTCTTGGTAGATTTTCATAACATCATTGTCCCATGAATTATTTCCCTGCGGAAACTCAAATCCTCCGGCAAGTGCAAGTGGATCTGGTGTCGGGTTGATAATATCTTCATTATAACAGGACGAGAATGTGAGACAGAATAGTAATATCCATACATTATATATTGGCTTCATGATTCTCTGTTGTTTAAAATTGACGATCATTATTTCTTATATTTATAGTTATTTTGTAACAGGAACTCCAGTCCGTTCCGGTCCGAACGGATTTTGTTCCAATAATAAGTTTCTTTGCAACACTTCTGTAGGAATAGGTAATACGTATGAAGGATCGTTTTTTGTTAGTGTATAAACTTTGCCTTCCCATTTGTGCTGTATGGAAGGCATACCATATCGACGTAAGTCGAACCAGCGTTGTCCTTCGTAGCAAAGTTCTTTTCTGCGTTCTTCACGTATTTGGGTGATCAAAGCATCTCCGCTCAATCCGGAAAAAGACGGTGCGTTTCCTCTATCATATCGTTTCTCCAGCAATGTATTCATAGCGGTGATGGCATCTCCTTCGGCTTGGCTCATGGCAGCGGCTTCTGCATAGTTTAGATAAGCTTCTGCTATTCGGAAGGAGAGTGCAAAATAATCACTGCTTCCGGAAGTGGGGACAGAACGTAGTGTCTTATATTTGCCATAGGGGAGATAAGTATCATAAAATGTGCTGTTCTCCGGAACCGCCTCGTTATATTGCATTTCCCTAGTAATATAACGGTCTTTGCGTAAGTCACCTTCTGAGAAACTGTTGATTAACCCGTCTGCTGCTTTGAACATTCTTCTGGTCTTTTCTTCATCGCTGTTTTCATCTTTCTTATCGATATAACCTTCGTATTCACCTGTCAAGTCTCTGATAGTTCCATAACTCCAGATGACTTCCGGCGAATCATATGTATTGAATGTGTAATAAGGTTCTTTTATACCTGCTTCCGGTGCAGGAATAGTATTCAGATCGCGTAGTGAGAAGTTCCAATCTTTGATAACTTTCTCCGCATACGTTTTAGCTTCTTCCCAATTTTCCATATATAGAGCTACACGTGATTTTAATAATTGTACCATAGGTAAACTGACAAGGTAGTTCGGTTCATATTGTTGTGTGGCGGAGAGAGTTAGGAATAAACGTTCTGCTTCGTTTAGGTCGGTAACAATCTGTCGGTATACTTCTTCTACCGTGTTCCGTCTCATCAATATATTGTCATCATCTCTCATTTTACTGTCCAGCTTGAGAGGAACTCCCAATGATTCTTTGTTATAATTATAGGGAAGTCCGTACTGATTGACTAACATATAATAATAAAAAGCCCGTAGGGCATAGGATTGTGCCTTAATATAATTCTTTTCAATTTCTGTACCGGATACTTCGTCAATATAGTCAAGTGTGGCATTAGCTCCTAAAATATATTCATAAAGGTTCTCCCAAGTATTGACTGTTTGTTGTCCCAATTTTTCTCGTATTTCGAACATATTGGGTTGCCAGCTATACAGTATCTCAAATATTTCCATATCTGCTTTGTCGTTTTCTGGGAATTCGTAACCTTCCACCTGATTCTGCTCGACATCATCTGCGAGTATTTCCTGATAGTTGAGAAATTTGGTATCCTTTTGTTGGGGATAGGCTTCTCCGATAAGCATCTCTTGCAATGCATTAGCGTCTTTAGGTATATATTGGCTCTGTGACTTTGGCTCTAAGAAATCTCCGCAAGCGGTGAGGCCGGTCAGTGTAATTGTATAAATTAAATATTTAAGTTTCATATCTCTCTTTGTTTATTGTTTAAAATCCTATATTAAGTCCCAATGAGAAAGAACGTGGCATGATGCTGTTTTCTAATTCCGGATCAAAACCATTAAAACGTTTGCTGGCTATTACAAATACATTGTCCATATTAAAGTTAATAGACAGGTTTTTAGCATGTATCTTGTCGCACCATTCTTTTTTCATCTGCCAGGATAATCCAATGTTACGGCAACGCAGGAATGAAGCGCTGACTACCATAGCATCTGATTTTTCCCACATATAAATGGGTGATTCTGCGGTCTCCGTGTTAGGCAAAGTCCAAGCGATCCCTAATGGCCATATCGGCAACCCGGGGATATTTGTGTAAGCTTCGTCTCCTGTTTTTTGCCAGCGATTCAATAAATCGCGGTTTATATTCTTGGTTGGATCGGGCATCATATTATGTTCTCCTCGGAAATCATTGTAAGGTGACGTCAAACGCTTTTTGCTACCTAACAAAAGGGAAAAGCTGGTATTTAGTGACAAAGATTTGTAGCGGAAACTCAAACCGAGACCTCCGGTGAAATACGGCTCTTTTTCTCCGGAATATACAAGGTAAGTGGTCGGGTCGATGCCTTTACTTTTTTCTTCTTCCGGGACTTCAACATAGTTGAACATCGGTTTGCCGTTACTTCCATCAAGACCGGCAAAGGAATATGACCAGAATCCGCTTAACGGATATCCTTCTTTTAATATCTGGGTGTTGCTTCCGGTCAAGTACATCCCCGTGGTTCTGTCAATCGTGGTTTCTCCGCCTTTGTTCCAGTTTTTAGAGGCATTCAGGTTAATATTCAGGCTGAAATCACGTTTCTGAACAGGTGTGAATGATAACGTGTATTCAATTCCCCGATTGTAAATAATTCCGCCGTTACGTTTCATGTCGTTAATTCCATATTCGAATGGTAAATCTACGGTGATTACCGCATTGGAACGTCGGGTGTAGTATTCCAGATTCATATAAAACATATGAAACAGTTCCAGGTCCACACCGAAATTCCAGTTTTTGGTACGTTCCCAGGAGAGATACGGATTGGGGATCTGGCTAATAGTGGAGTAATATCGATTATATCCTGCTTGTACTCCGTTCTGACTTAAGATTAGTTCAGGACTTTCACGTGTCAAAGCGTTTCCCTGAATACCAAATGTTCCTCTGAAATTGAGTGTTGTGATCCATTTCAGATGCTTTTGGAAGAAAGCTTCTTCCGATGCTCTCCAGGAAAAACCGAATGAATAAGTCGGGTCGATACGGTGATTGATATCCTGTCCGAAAACGTTGGAAGCATCATTTCGTACATTGGCATTGACTACATAGCGATTCTTGAATGAGTATGCAAAAGTAGCGAAGAACGAAAGGAAGTTGTTGGTATTGTTTGTTCTTTTCCAACCTCTGTCATAAAGTTCTTTTAATATTCCCCAGCCTGTTGGACTTCCGCCCGGTGATACTACTTGGCTTGGTATGGTAGGCGCTACAATACGTTCACCTCTGTCCGGTACATATCCCCAAACTGTATTGGCTGTTCCTTTAGCTGTAGACGAGCGAAGTTCCATACCCAATAGCGCATTCAATCGGTTATTAGGATTGAATGCTTTGCTGAATTGTAGCTTGTTCTGGATATTGTAAGAATACTGGTTATTGTCGTTTGTGTACAATCTACCTCCGAATGGAAGCTGTGCAGCTTTAAAATCGGCACTGGTGGGAGTAACAGAATTAAAATCGTAACCACGATACAGGTTGGCAATGTGGTACGTGTGTTCGGTAGCCCAGCTTTCATTTGTACTGTTATTAGTCGAATAACCGCCTGTAAATTGATAAGTTAACCAGTCAAGGACATGCCAGTTGACATCTAAGGAAGCGGACATGAAGTTGGAGCGTGCTTTTGAACCGCTGTTGTCCCGTTCATTGATAAAATTGTATGAAAGGGTTTCTTTATTTCCTGTTTTATAATAGTATCCGTTTTCTTGCATATAATAAGCATCCGGGTCGATGATACGGTTTGTATTGGTAGCATAACCCATTGGATTGATATCGTCGAAAAAGCCGTTAGTAGTAGAAACGCTACCGTTTAAAGTCATACTGATAGTCAGTTTTTCTATCGGACGTAACATCAGAGCGATGCGACCTGTCATACGTTCGTTATCATTGCCTATTTCCTGACCTTCGCTGTTGTTATATCCCATAGATGCCGAATAACTAAACTTGTTCGTTCCACCGGAAACACTAACGTTGTGACTATGGCTGAACGAACGGCGTGTCAGGCGTTTGAACCAGTCAGTATTGCGGGTTTCCATGTCGTTGTAAAGTTTTCTATATTCGATATCAGAAATGTCATGTTCCTGCAACATCCGTAATATACCTTCATAGGTGTTAGGATCCTTATAAGGCATTGTTGCGTAAGTGATTCCTGCATCGAACGCCTCTTGTGAGAAACGGATGCGTTCTTGAGAGTTCATAAAGTTGAACATTCCATAATTAGGGCGTTGCCCGATGTTAAAGTTGGCGGAATAGTTCACAGTCAATCTGTCAGTGGTATTCTTTTTGGTTGTGATTTCGATTACACCGTTAGATGCTTTTGAACCATAGATAGCAGTGGCGGAAGCATCTTTCAAAATTGTGATGTTTTCGATGTCAGCGGGGTTTAGCCATGAAATCTGGTTGCCGATGATATCCTTTAAACTTTTAGTCATCAGTTCGCCGCTATCTAGTGTTACTTGGAAATCTTCCTGAATAATACCGTCTACTACCCACAATGGATCACGATTTCCTTGTAGCGTACTGGTACCTCGAATCTGGATCTTAGGCGCCGTACCTACACGACTACTTGAGTTAGTAACCACCATACCTGCTACACGTCCTTGTAACATTTGGTCGATAGTAGTGTAGGAAGGTATTATAATGTCTTTCGCTTTTATCGTAGTAATGGAACCAACAAGGTCGCGGCGTTGAATATTCTGATAACCGGTAACCACCACTTCGTCAATTTCCGTACTGGAACTGGTCAGAGTGACATTGATTGTTTTCTTACCTGTATATTTCAACGTTTTCTTTTCCATTCCGATAAAAGAAAAAGTTAGAATCAATCCCTCTTGTGCCGGAATATTAAAAGTATAATGTCCGTCCAATCCGGCGATGGCTCCATGTTTGGAGCCTCGAATCGTAACAGTGGCACCGGGTAATGCTTCGCCACTGGCATCTCGAATCCAACCACTGATTGTAACTTTCTGGCTTTGCTTTTTCTTTATAACAATTGCGCTACCAGAGATTTCGTAAGTCAGGTTAGTGCCTTCCAGACATTCATCCAGAATTTCAGTAATTGTCTTATCTTTTGCCTTGATGGTGATATCGGTCACATTAGCAATGTCTTCCGTTCCATACATAAAGACAAATTTCGTACGATTCTGCAGATACCAGAGTGCTGCTTCCAGCGTTTCTCCTCTCAAGTCGATGGAGATTCTCTGATTGTCCTGTGCTTGAATCATGAGTGAAGAAAGGGAGAATATCCATAAAAGACAGAACTTCACAAAGTTTCTGCTTGCATAAGATACCACCCATGGCAGGGATTTTACTCGTTTTTTCATAATGCGTTAGTTATATTATGTATTATTACTGTTTGTAGGAAATGTGCAGGATGCCCTCCCGTTGTTTGATATTGACCAGATTTAATTCTGTAATCATGTCGATAATCGGGTTCATGTTGGCGTAGCGGTTAAGGTAAGCTCCGATACGCACCTGTTTGGCTGCTTCGTCTTCAAAAGAATATTGGAATCCATACCATTTGGACAGGTATGACATCACATTCTCAAGAGGGACATTTAAAAAGATAAATGATCCGGATTCCCAAGATGTATACAAATCAGTGTTTACGTTGGCGACGGTATTTGTACCGGTATTTTTATTATATGTATAGTGCTGGTTGGGAACTAATTCGAATTCTTCATTTCCACTGTTGATTCTTACTGTTCCACTGATTAAGGTTGTACTTTCCGTATCTTCATCAGCGTAGGCTCTTACGTTGAACGACGTTCCCGTTACCCGGATAGATGTATGCGATGTTTTTACGATAAACGGATGCTCCTTGTCCGGGGCAACATCAAAATAAGCCTCCCCTTCAATTTGCACAATACGTTCTTTGCTGCTGAAACAAACCGGATAAGTCAGCCGGGTTTCCGCATTGAGATGTACCCTCGTGCCGTCGGAAAGCGTGATAAGACATTCCATCCCCTGCAATGTGCGTAGTGTGTTTTGGATTTCTTTTACTTGCGGTTTGTTGGCGGGAATCTGATAGTTGATCCCTTTAGAATCGATCACAAATGCTCTGACTGCATTCTCAGGAAGATTATTGTCGGAAAGATTGAAAGATTTGCCGTCACTCAAGATCAGTTCCCCACCAAGGGTTCCCGGAGTGATGTCGCTAATCGTTTCTTCGGATATCCAATGATAGATAAAGTAAGAAGCAGGTACTAATAACAATAAGATGAGAGCTGCATATTTCAGACTCTTTTTCCACGAAAAAACAGTACCCGATTGATTGCCTCCTAATAACGGATAGACTTTCTCCCACGCTTTTTGTGAAGAGAAGCTTCTTATTAACCGGCTGTTTTCTTCATACGTTTCCTTATTTAATATCCGGTCGGCTATCTTTTGATGTTCCGGGTTTTCATCCAACCATGCACGATAGTTCTTTTCCTCTTCGGGGGTAGACGAATGAGTGAATAGAGAAGCTAAGATTTTTGCAATTTTAAATTTTTCTTTAAATGAATTCATCGTTTTTTCGATTTGTTATATAAGTAAAACAATCCAATCGAAAAAACGGGGTAATCAAAAAGTTACTTTATTTGCATAAAAATAGTAATAAGGTGTAATTTATGCCTTTGAGACTTTCGCGAAGTTTGCGATAGGCGAATTTCTTTAACGTATGGACAGTGCCTTCTGAAATTTGCAATTTGTCAGCAATCTCATGGTTTTTTAACCCTTTCATAGAATATAAGATGATATTTCGCATTTGGGTAGGCAATTCTTCTACCGCTTTGCGAACCATGTGGAATGTTTCCTGTTCGATAATGGCAGCTTCGAAGCCACTATCGAACTCTTCCTGTCCAGAAAAATAGGGAATATCTAATTGCTCATGTTTTAAGTGATTCAGACATTTATTTCGGGTGACGGTATAAAGGAAGCTTTTTACTTTCAAAATGTCGTCAAAATCTTCTTTCCGTTCCCAATAAGCTAACAATACATCTTGTGCGATGTCTTTGCAAACTTCTTTGTCTTCAATATAGTGGGATGCGAACACGCAAAGAATAGGATAGTAGTCATCAAATAGCTTTTTGAAAGCCTGTTTGTTGCCACGTTTTATGTCTGCAATTATATTTTCTATATGTATGTTCACTATTTAGGGTGGAACGATTGGTGCAGAAACTCTCTTACCCAATCTTGCTTATTTTCTTCAGCTTTTCTTCTTCGATGATTTTGATTTTTCTTCCGTCGATAGTAATCAGTCTTTCCGTAGCGAATTGCGACAAGGTACGGATAGCGTTCGAAGTAGTCATATTGGAAAGATTTGCCAGATCTTCACGTGAAAGATAAATGCTCAACGTAGAACCGTCTTCTTCCAGTCCATAACTTTCTTTCAGGAAGATGAGTGATTCGGCCAAACGTCCGCGAATATGTTTTTGTGTCAGATTAACGGTACGTTCGTCAGAGATACCCAAGTCAATGGAAAGTTGGCGGATAAAGAACATGGCCAAGTCATTATTTTGGGCAACCAGCGTAGTGATGGCACTCATAGGAATCAGGCAAACAACGGAAGGTTCGAAAGCTGCTGCGGCAGTTACAAAATCTTGTTTGGCAAAATAAGCACGATATGCAAAGTATTCGCGTGGTTTAATCATGCGGATAATTTGACTTCTACCCCCCACACCATCTTTGAAGATTTTCACTTTTCCACTGATGAGACACATCAGATGATGTGGCGTTTCTCCTTCACAGTAGATGGTTTCATTCTTTTTGTAGGTTTGTATCGTATAATTATTCATCAGAAACTCCTTTTGCTCATTGTTTAGAGGAGCTAACATATCGGATAATGGTTCCGAAATATCGATGTCTGACATATTCATTTTTACCATGAGTGCTACAAAACTGTGTTATACAGCACAAAAGTAAAAAGAAAAAATGAGAAAATGAACGAATCTATAAAAAGATTGCACAAAAGTGGGAGCTTTCGTGCAATCTTGCAGACATTTTATTTGGTAAACAACAGTTCTCTATATTTAGGCAACGGCCATATTTCGTCATCCACTTCCATCTCCAGGTGGTCGATGTGGTCGCGGATTTGGTCAAGATACGGGCGTACTTTTTCTTCGTATGCGAATGCCCTTTCTTTGTAGTTTTCCATGTGGTTGGCTACTTTTCTTGCTTCGGTCATGTCGCGCACGAGTACTTTGATAGAAGTGACCCGGTGTGAAATCTCACGAATCAGTTCTTTACGGTCGGCACTTAATACTTCATATTCTTCAGCCGGGAATATTTCTTTCAGTCCGCGAAGATTTTCGAGCAAACGGTTCTGATAGGCAACGGCAGTTGGTACGATGTGATTGATGGCGAGGTCGCCCAATACACGGCCTTCGATTTGCACCTTCATGGTGTATTTCTCCAGTTCCACTTCCAGACGGCTGTTCAATTCGGTCTCGTTGAAGATACGTTCGCCGATAAGTACTGATTTGGATTGGTTATCAATATAGTGCATCAGGGCTTCCGGTACGTGGCAGATATTAGTCAGTCCGCGGCGTGCAGCTTCTTGTTTCCATTCTTCGGAATAACCGTCCCCTTCGAAACGAATCGGTTCGGAGGCGATAATTGTTTCTTTCAGCAGGCGGAAGATAGCTTCGTCTTTGCCAACTCCTTCTTCCATCAGCTTTTCTACCGATGCCCGGAATTCGTTCAGCTGGTTTGCCATGGCCGCATTGATTGCAATCATAGAGGCAGCACAGTTGGAAGAAGAACCTGCGGCGCGGAATTCGAAACGGTTTCCGGTGAATGCGAAAGGAGAAGTACGGTTGCGGTCGGTGGTATCCAGTAAAATTTCGGGGATACGTCCGATGCCTAACTTCAGTGTGGTTTTTTCTTCCGGCGTCATTTTCTCATTTCCTACCTGGCGGACAATTTCGTCGAGAGTAGACGAGAGTTGTGAACCCAGAAAGCAAGAGAGGATGGCGGGAGGAGCTTCATTGGCTCCCAAACGATAGCTGTTGCTGGCGCTCATGATGGAGGCACGCAATAAATCCTGGTTTTTATAAACCATCATTAAGGCGTTTACCAGAAATGTGAGGAATAGCATATTGCCTTTCGGATTCTTTCCGGGAGCGAACAGATTGATACCGGTATCTGTGCAGAGTGACCAGTTGTTGTGCTTGCCCGAACCGTTTACTCCGCTATATGGCTTTTCGTGCAGGAGTACATTAAAATGATGCTTCCTGGCGATACGCTTCATCAAATCCATGACGAGCTGGTTGTGATCGTTGGCAAGGTTACAGTTTTCGAAAATAGGGGCCAACTCAAATTGGTTGGGAGCTACTTCGTTATGACGGGTTTTGGCAGGAATACCGAGTTTGTGACACTCGATTTCGAGTTCTTTCATAAATGCAGTGACACGTGGAGGGATAGAGCCGAAATAATGATCCTCCAACTGTTGGTCTTTGGCAGAAGAGTGCCCCATCAGTGTCCGTCCTGTCAGGCAGAGGTCGGGGCGTGCATTATATAAGGAGGAGTCTACAAGGAAATATTCCTGTTCCCATCCTAAATTGGTATATACGCGTGTGATGTTCTTGTCGAATAGCTGACAGACTTCCGTTGCTGCTTTATCTACAGCGGCAAGTGCTTTCAACAATGGAGTTTTGTAATCCAACGCTTCACCTGTATAAGAAATGAAGATAGTGGGGATACAAAGAGTGGTATCTACTACGAATGCCGGTGAAGAAACATCCCAGGCTGTATATCCTCGTGCTTCGAAAGTGTTGCGGATGCCGCCGTTAGGGAAAGAAGAAGCATCCGGCTCTTGCTGGATCAGTAGTTTTCCGGAGAAGCGTTCAATCACTCCGCCATCTTCGCCGAATTCGATAAAGCCGTCATGCTTTTCGGCTGTTCCGTCTGTCAGAGGCTGGAACCAGTGTGTGTAGTGAGTGACGTTGAGTGACTTAGCCCAACTTTTCATACCGTTAGCAATTAAATCTGCTATTTCACGGCTGATAGGCGTACCTTTTTCGATAGCGTCGGTTACAGCTTTGTAAGCTTCTTTGGGAAGATACTCCTGCATCTTCTTGCGGTCGAACACGTGGCTACCATAATAATCAGAGAGTTTGTTGGAAGGGGCAATAACTTCCAGAGGTTTCCGGTTGGAAAGCTCTTGTAAGGCAAAAAAACGCATTTTTGACATAAATGGTCTATTTTTTTATCGGTTGATGGCGCAAAATTATATGTTTTTTCTGAAAGTACCCCTATTTTAGAGGGGGTATTTTGAAAAATAATGTGTTTTTCTAAAAGTACCCCCTCTGTTGATTCTCCAACTTCTATTCTTATTGTTGCTGTTCGTTGATTTCTTTAGCCATCTGTTTAACCAAACTTTCCACTTGGATATAATGGTTGTGATAGTTCTTGAATAACAGTTTGAACACTGGGCTGTTCACAGCCATTTGGGTAAGAAATTGTAGGTGTTTACCCATAGAGGTGTTCATCTGCATACGCTCTTTTTTGCTCAAGTTGTCTTGTAGGGAGTAAACACCGCATGAAATTTGGATTTCTGCAATGCCTTCATCCCAAGGATGGGTGTTGAGGTGAGTCAATGCTGCCAGGATTTTTTTCAGGTCTTTCAGCAGAATGTTTAAAAGTTCGAATTCGGTGCGGTTTATGGAGCAGGAATCCGGGTTCAGGAGGAAAGCGAATTTAAGGTAGAAATCCTTTAATTTTTCTTTAGGAATAACAAATGAATCTTTGGAAGCCTTTATCATGCCTCCCACCGCTGGTTGAACGGTAACTTGTTTTGTTTCCATAATATAATTATGAATAAGGTGGTAGGCGAAGATTTTCTATGAAATAAGAGCGGTTCCGCCTTTCCCGTTACTCTTCACCAACCAGGCAGTGGGTGCATTAACACTCCACACGGGGGTACGAAACCGCCATATGAAGCATCAGGACAGGCATAAAAATGCCTGCCACGAAACGAGGCAGGTTCCCTGCCTGGTTGATATGAAGAGTATCGCAAAGATACGACAATTTTCTTCTTTGTCAAGAATAAAGTGATAAATAAAAAGATAGAAGGGTTGATTTAGTCATTAATATGTTTTCAGGGGGCTCTTATATTTACAGATATTGGAACTTTGTATTTTTCCCATTATTGTTGAAATCCCCTTCATATTATAACTTCTTCCATACAGGTTTTATTAATTCCTCTTTCAACCTATCACCGCTCTGTAAGTGCGATGAATAAAGAGTTTTAGAAAGGTGGTGATAGGTTGAAAGAGGATTTTCGTTTTTTATATATGAAGAGAATAACAGAATATGCAGAGCTTCCTGCATTTATTTCGAGACAACCGCGCCAAAGATTTAGTTCATCTCCATGTTATTTTGAATAATGTGAAGGTTTTCTTCTGATAACTCTTTTTAGTGTCCAACTTCTCTTGCTTTTCGATATTCTTTTTTATATTTGCCTACGTTAATGAAGGAGATACGACGATTGAGAGATAAAATATTGATAGGATGCATATTGTGTCTGTTCTCTTTTATACCAAAGGGGACAGCCAATAATTATATAATGAATCCTTATACCCATCAGGAAATCTCTGCTGACTCCATTATAGAACGTGTGATGACTTTTGCACCTTTGTATGAAACGATAGTCAGTGATTATCGCGCGAACCTATATATAAAAGGTAAGATGGACATTCAGAAGAAGAATTTTATTCTCCGTTATGTACCTTCTATGTTTCGTTTGCAAAAGGGTGTTCGCGAATATCTGCTTGAAACATACAGTGACCTTCATTATACGGCTCCCAATATTTACGATCAGAAAGTTAAGGCCTCCCAGGGAACTGTGAGAGGAAACAGGGGATTGCCTGGATTGCTCGAATACTTTAATGTAAATATCTACTCCTCTTCTTTATTGAATGATGAACGCTTATTGTCACCACTGGCTAAAAACGGACAGAAATATTATAAATACCGGATAGACAGTGTGATGGGAGATCCTAACAATCTGGATTATCGGGTTCGCTTTATCCCCCGCACCAAGAGCGATCAGTTGGTGGGTGGATATATGGTGGTCAGTAGTAACGTTTGGAGTGTTCGTGAAATTCGTTTTTCGGGGAGATCGGAACTGATAACATTTACCTGTTGGATTCAGATGGGAGATGTAGGCAAGAAAAATGAATTCCTGCCGGTGCGTTATGACGTAGAAGCTCTTTTCAAATTTCTCGGAAATAAGGTGGATGGTAATTACACCGCTTCTTTAGATTATAAATCCATCGAACTGAAAGAAAAAAAGGTGCGCAAGAAAGAGAAGAGAAAATATAATCTTTCGGAATCTTTCTCTTTACAGTGTGACACGAACGCTTATAAGACGGACGCCTCTACCTTTGCTATCATGCGGCCGATTCCTTTGAATGAAAGTGAGAAAAAACTATATCATGACTATACGCTTAGACGTGACACGACAACGGTAGAAAAGCCGTCCAAGAGTCAGGCCTTTTGGGGAACGATGGGTGATTTGATGGTAGAAGATTATAAATTCAACTTGTCCAACATCGGAAGCGTGCGGTTCTCTCCGTTTATCAATCCGCTCTTATTCAGTTATAGCGGAAGCAACGGTTTGTCTTATCGACAGGATTTCCGTTATAACCGTCTTTTCAGAGGGGATAAATTACTTCGCATTGTGCCTAAACTCGGATACAACTTTACGCGTAAGGAATTCTACTGGTCATTGAATGCCGATTTTGAATACTGGCCGCAGAAACGGGGTTTCTTCCGGTTGAATGTGGGTAACGGTAACCGTATTTATAGTAGTAAAGTGCTGGACGAACTGAAAGCTATGCCGGACAGTATCTTCAATTTCGATTTAATTCATCTCGATTATTTCAAGGACTTGTATTTCAATTTCCGTCATACCGTTGAAGTAGTCAACGGACTCGATATCGGTTTGGGTTTCTCTGCCCATAAAAGAACAGCGGTAGAGCCTTCCCGTTTTGTGATTACCGGTGACTATCCGATGCCGCCCCCGGAATTTATGGATAAATTCAAGAACACTTATATCAGTTTCGCTCCCCGCATCCGGATAGAGTGGACTCCGGGACTCTATTATTATATGAACGGAAAGCGAAAGATTAACCTCTATTCTTTATACCCGACTTTCTCGGTCGATTATGAACGGGGTATTAAAGGAGTGTTCAAGAGTACGGGCGAATATGAAAGAATAGAATTCGACCTTCAACATCAAATCCGGATGGGATTGATGCGTAACATTTATTATCGTTTCGGATTCGGAGCATTCACCAATCAGGATGAGTTGTATTTTGTGGACTTTGCCAATTTCTCCCGGCATAACCTTCCGGTGGGCTGGAATGATGAAATCGGTGGAGTGTTTCAGGTGCTTGACTCACGTTGGTATAACTCCTCCCGCCGTTATGTACGGGGGCATTTCACCTATGAAGCTCCGTTTCTTATTCTCCGGCATCTGATGAAGTACACCCGTTATGTGCAGAATGAACGTATTTATATCAGTGCCCTCTCTATGCCGCACCTTCAGCCTTATCTGGAAGTAGGATATGGCATCGGTACGCATATTTTTGACGTAGGAGTTTTTGTGAGCAGCGAAAACTGGAAATTTGGAGGAATAGGCTGTAAGTTCACGTTTGAGTTGTTCAACCGATAGTTTTCTTTGTTCCGATAGTTTTTCTCCTTCCGGTTGTTTTATCGAAAGATTTTAGTTATCTTTGTATAAGAGAGGATGAGGGCAGAATTTAGCATCAAAGAGGTGTAGTCGCCTCATAAGCACAGGTATTTTCCTAGAAAATAAATTCTAAGGTATAAATACCTAAATTTATTTTAGTAAATAACTCATCCTCTCTTCTCTCTTTTTTATATGTATATACAAAATGGACGGAATTTTAATAACGATCATTGTTATCACCGCTTTCCTGGTTTATAAGATGATTTCCTCAAGCAGGAAACAGGAGGGGTATAAAAGATGGAAAGCAACAAGCAGTGGTAAGGAAGAAAAAACTACTAAGATAAAATGGGAGCACGGAGCCTGGTTGAGGCATGCTATGGGGAACACCGTTCCAAGAACGCAGTATGTTCAAAAGTTTGATGAATCGGCTGTTGTTTGGTGCGCCAACTTGTTGGGAGTGGAAACGGCACGGTTGAAGGAAATTCTACGGGATGTTTCCGAACATTACCGGGAGTTCTGGATGAGAAAAAGAAAGGGAGGTTATCGGATGATTTCTGCTCCTGACAAAGAATTACAATCTATTCAAACCATTATTAATTCTCGAATATTATCATCTGTGACAATGATTCATCCGGCGGCAGTAGGTTTCCGGAGCGGTCATTCTGTGGTTGATAATGCCAGTCCCCATCTGGAAAAACGGTATGTCTTGAAAATGGATATTCATGATTTTTTCTTTTCGATACGGAGCCGGAGGGTGAAAAAGACATTTGAGAAGATTGGTTATCCGGAAAATGTGTCTAAAGTATTGGGAGTGTTGTGCTGCTTGTACAGGCACTTGCCGCAGGGAGCGCCTACAAGTCCGGCGTTAAGCAATATCGTGGGGTATGAGATGGACAAGAAATTGGCGGCACTGGCAGCGGAATACGGACTGACTTATACCCGCTATGCCGACGACCTGACTTTTTCGGGAGATGTATTCCCAAAAGAACAAATCATTCCCCGGATCAAACAAATCATCCGTGATGAGAAATTCGAACCGAATCATAAGAAGACCCGTTTTATCAATGAGTATGGCAGGAAGATTATTACAGGAGTATCTGTTTCTTCCGGTGCGAAACTGACAATCCCTAAAGCCAGAAAGAGAGAGATCCGGAAGAATGTCTATTTTATCCTGACAAAAGGCTTGGCGGAACATCAGCGCCGGATTGGCTCGAGTGATCCTGTCTATCTGAAACGGCTGATTGGAGAACTTTGTTATTGGCGGTCAATAGAACCGGACAATGCGTATGTATCCGATTCTATTAACCGTTTGAAATGTTTGGAGAAAGGGTATTAATCTAATTGGCAATCGTTACCCGTTCATTTTCTATCTTGGCGTAATTCCTTTTCACAGCTTCGCGAATACCTCTTTGCATGGCAGCGTCTATGTTCGATCCCATACGGGCAAAGCCGAACTGTTGTGCGCATGCTTTTATCAAATCTGCCGCAGGCAGGCTGATGGAGTCGGTCAATAGTTGCCGGATGGCATTGGCTATCTCTTCAGGTGGTATGTCTGTCGCTTCCCGGTCGGAAACCGGGCGATAGATTGAATAGGAAGCGCATTGCTCTTTGTCGTTCCAGCAGAAGACAAGTCCTTCGTATTCTGTGCGATAGATATTCAATGTGTCGAGTGCTGTTTCTATCTGTGCCTCTACCCGTGTTCCCAAGCGGCTGATTCCCCATTCGGACAGGATTTTCTTACAGAGCAGGGATTTACTGATTGGCGCCTCGCTTTCCATAATCTTCCGTATTTGGGAGAGGAGGATAGAGTAACTGTCCGTAAAGAAAAAGTCTTCCGGTGAATAACTGTATGGGGTAATCTTTGCAAACTTGTACTTTTGTTCTATCCGGTTTTGCGTAGAAAGAACGGAAGCAGCTTGCTTTTCAGGGGCAGCAGGCGATGCCTTGAGCACGAATGAAATTTCATTGTTGGTTATCTGTGCCGTCGGTGCAGGTGCTGCCACTTCTGTCGGAGTTGAGTTAATTCCGGCTGTTGTCATAGAGCCGACCTTTGAACTCTTTTTTCGGGCGATAGCCTCTTGGATAGTTGCTATTACTTCGTCCGGCTTTTCCCACCAGTCCATTGTCCATATCCGGTAGATGTCCCATCCGAGTGCTTTCAATACATTATTCTGCACAATTTCCCGGTCACGTGCGGTCTTGGTACGTTTGTAGTTTTTGCCGTCGCAGATAATACCTAACTGATAGTTAGAGGTGTTCTCGGTGTCGACGATACCTATGTCTATCTTGTATCCGGAGCAACCTATGTCTGTATGCACGGTGTAACCCAATGAGCGCAGTCTGTCGGCAATGATCGTTTCGATGGAGACTGTTGTTTCCGACAGTTGTCTTGTCACGCTGTTGATGGTGCTTCGGGTTCCCTTCTCCGCATATTCGAGGAAACGTTTTAGTCCGGCCACTCCAATGGAAGAAGTCCGGTTCAGGTCGATCATATCCGACCTTAGGGTGGAATAGATAATCATCTCATACCGGGCACGGGAAACGGCTACATTCAATCTTCTTTCGCCGCCTGCCCGGTTCAGTGGTCCGAAATTCATGCTGACGCGCCCTTCTGCATCCGGCCCATAGCCCACAGAGAAGAGAATAACATCGCGTTCGTCTCCCTGCACATTCTCCAGGTTCTTGATAAATAACGGTTCGTCGCATTCCAGCGCAAGAGTTTCCAGTTCGGGGTAAAAGATAAAAAGGTCGGATAATAAGTCTTCTATCAAGGCTTGTTGGACAATGCTGAAAGTGACTACACCGATACTTTTCTTTCTTAATTCCTCGCTTCTCAATCTTCTGGCTATTTCGTCCACCACAGCTTGAGCTTCCGCCCGGTTCTGGCGCGACTTGCCTTTATCATAGTAACCGTTGATGTTGACTATCCTGACTTTCGATTCAATGTTGTCCGGTGAGGGGAAAGTCATCAGTTTGTTATCGTAATATTCGGAGTTGCTGAAAGCGATGAGGCTCTCATGTTTGCTTCGGTAGTGCCATAATAAATATTTGGAAGGGATAGACAGAGCGAGACAGTCGTCAAGGATACTCTCCAAATCTTCCATTTCAATGTTGTCTTCATCAATGGTGTTGACCGAGAAGAAACTGGTAGGAGGCATTTGTTTCGGGTCGCCTACGATAATGACGTTTTTACCCCGTGCAATGGCGCCCACCGCTTCATAAGTAGGCATCTGTGAGGCTTCATCAAAGACAATCAAATCAAATTTATCAGCGTCCGTATCGATGAATTGAGCGACGGAAAGAGGACTCATCAGCATACACGGGCACATGCGCGACAACAAAGTGGGAATTTGGTCGAATAGCTTGCGAATAGATATGCCGCGGGCATTGTTGCGGATATTCTTTTGAAGGATACCCACTTCGGAACTTTGGATGGCTTCGTGAGTGAAAGACGGAATGTTGGAGGCCAACCGGGCAAATAATTCTCTTTGCGTCGTTTCTTCGAATTTGGCGGATATTTGTTTGTATTTAGCAATGATGTCATTGAATATCTTACCGTTGAATAATTCCAGAGTCGGCTCTTTGGCAATGATATACCGGATAGCTGCCTGATAGAAACTCTTGCGGAAGCTGTCTGTAAGTTGGCTGGTAGGAATATTCTTTTCCTTATATTCCGTCGCGATAAATCCTATTCCCAGGCTATGCAGGGTTTGGTAGGCTTGTAGCCACTGATACCAATCTTTGAGCTTGTCGAGGTTCTCTTTCCAGGTTCGGGCTTTTGACAAGGCAATCGTTATCCAGTCGGCTGAATCGGTATAAAGTTCTTCGATCGAGATACCCAACATGCCGGACAATTTCTTTTCGGTGGCTGTGAGTGTATCTGCGAGCTGATACAGTTCATTGAAAGAATGAGCATGAATATCTCTGAATGTTTGAATTCCTTCTGTGAGTTGTACGGACAAATTCTGCTTGATTTGCGAAACTTTGGCAATGTCTTTTGTGTAGTTCAACAAATGCGAGTGGAGGGAAGTCATGTCGTCGATTATCTGCTCAATGGTGTTCCAATCCTCGTTCTTGCCGGGACGTCCGAATAGGGAGGGAAGTTGCCCGGTGTATTTCTGGACGGCTTCAGCTTCTTCCTGATACCGGATAATGCGGTGGAGCAGAGGTTTGATATCTTCTGTTTCAATCGTTTTTAAAGTATATATGTTGATTGCCTTTCTGATTTTTCGCTGTCCGAAATATCTGGGAAGGAACCATTGGGCGGATACCCGGTTCCATTCGGCTATCATCTGCTTGGCGTTGATAGACAGGATTTCTTGTGTGAATCCGGTTTCTATCTCTTTCCTTTGTTCATCCCGTTTCTGTCCGTGAACCACTACTTCCCGGTATTCATTCAGTGTTTCGTTGAGCAACGGCAAAGTCAGCAATCCGGGAGTCAGTTCCGGAATGTCGAGTATTCTCCGGATGATGTGGGCGATTGTCTGGAAATCCTTGCGTGTAGGGTGTATATCTGTATCTTTTAGAAGTACGGAGAATACATCCTGCTTCTGCCGGATGGTGGTCAACAGGTCGATAAATCCGGTGAGCAGCTGGGAGGACTCCTCCTTAACGGCTGATGAATATTCGGTAATCGAGATGCCGGTTAATGGATGCTGATAAGGGTGTCCGCACGCATTGGCCGTCCGGACTAACAACTCGATGGCATCTTCCCATTGGGCGAATGTGTCTTTATCTAATGTATCCAGATAAACTTGTGGAATATCAAAACAAGATTCGACGTCCACGGATTGATAATGAATAATGGCGTCATATAATGAAACTCCGAACGGGTATTCTTTATGCAGGGCTTCGATATATTGATTCAATTCCGCCCGTAAATTCAGCAGGCGTTCCGCTTCCTTTCTGAATTCTTCGGGAGGTGTCTGCCTGATAATTTCCGTGGTTTCTTTCAGTTGAGAGATAACGGCGGATTTCTTTGTCTTGTTGGAATGAATTTCCAGACAGAACGGAGCCAGGCCGATAGCTGCCAATCTGTTTTGCACAACGGAGAGGGCAGCCATCTTTTCCGCTACAAATAAAACACGTTTTCCTTTGTAAAGTGCGTTGGCGATAATATTGGTAATCGTTTGCGATTTTCCTGTTCCCGGAGGCCCGTGCAGGATGAAAGTCTTGTCGTGTACGGCTTCGTAGATGGCTTCCAGTTGCGAAGAATCGGCGATGATGGGTAATACAATGTCTGCGGGCGACACTTGTTTGTCCATATCCGTTGCATCTATTTCCTCTGTGGCGGCTTCCCATTCTATCTTTCCGTTGATGAGGCTGGACACAATCTTGTTCTGAACCAGTTTGTTGGCATTGTTGTGAATGTCATTCCACATAATGAACTTGTTGAAAGAGAAGATACCCAGAATCGCTTGCTCTTCCACGTCCCATTTACGCTGGTTCTTAATGCTGTTGCGGATAATGGAATAAATCAGCTTGACGTTTACGCCGCTTTCGTCGGTAGGCAACGGGTCCAATCCTGATATGGTGATTCCGAAGTTTTGGCGAAGCATTTCCAATAAGGTGATGTTCATCATTGTTTCTTCTTCTCGGGAACGGATTACGTAACCTTTGGCTGCCGATTTGCGGATAATTTCAACCGGTAATAGCAAGATGGGGGCATATCGGGGGCGTTCGCTGGAAGGTGTCTCATACCATTTCAAAAGTCCGAGAGCCAGATAGAGCGTGTTGGCTCCATTCTCTTCGATAGAAGTACGCGAAGAGCGGTATAAGTGAGTCAGTGCCTTACCTAAATCGTTTTCGGGCAGATAGAAACGTAACCTTTTCTGTGAAAGTTCCGAGTTGATGAAACCAACCATGGGATCAGACTCCGGTATGGAGGAATAAATCCCGAAATCCATCGCCGGACTTTCCCAATCGGCAGGGCGGTGGAGGATGCGGAATTCTTCTCCGTCGGCCAATGCATCTTCCAGACAGGATAGATTAGCCGGGATGAGTTGGAGCGTGTTTTTGGTAATCCGGATATTCAGCAGGTTGTTGCGCAGGCTTAAATCCAGCAACCGTCTTTCCCATAACAGTTGTTTGGTAATCACGGCCTGGGTTTCATTGCCCGATAAATCATACGGATTGATACTTTGCGGAGTGGCATGAACGGCACTTCTTTGAATGTCGGTCTCCTTTTCTTCTACTTCCCATACCTGCCCGTGCAGAGTGCGTTGGGGGATGGGGCGGATGCCCGAATGTCTCGCTCTTTTCACATCTATGGCAAGAATGAAACTGTTTCCATCCGTCAGCTTTCCGTTCGCTTTCTTCACTGCATTGTCGAAATCGGACGAATGTCCCATGTTCATGCAGGTCGTTTCAACTAAAGTAATGTCGTATATTCCTTCGGCTGTCCGTTTGGTTAACAGGGAAACATCGTCAATGGTAGGATCCGGAAAAGTCTCCGGCACTAGCCAGGCTCCCGCAAAAGCATGCCCTTGAGTGATGATAATGAGTGCATTCAGACCGATTGCTTCCAGGCAGGAAGCATAGAGCAAGGCCATATCCAGACAGGTTCCCAGTTTTTGTGCCATTACGGAGTCGGCTAGCCGTACACGTTGCCCATATTCCTCGAAGCTGGCGGGGATGGTGCTGTATATAATCTGTTGTTCCGTGATAGCCGTGTAGATGGCGGCCATCTGTTTCCTTACCCGGTCCGGAGTGCGGCTTTGATATTCGTCGAGGGACGGATTATCAGTCCATTGTCCCAGGATGGAAGCGGCTCTCTTGATGATTGGCACAATGGCTGTATGATTGGGGGTGATGAAAGCGGCCAGCATTTCGGGCAATACATTGAGCCCTCCCCATTGGTCGTATGCCAGAATGTCGATAGGGTAGGTTTGGCAGAATACGGATTCTGCTTCGGAAGTAATTTCAATTTTCAGATTGCCGGATAAACGTTCGGTCAGCTGTGTGAAATAGTTGGCGGACAAAGTGAGATTGAATGACGACAGGCATATCGATTCATTGGGCGGAATCTGTGCCACAGCTATCGGAGCGGCGTTTCCGAAAGTCGGTTCTGTCGTGATTTGTACCTGAATGTCCTTCAGCGGGGCAGGCGTTGTATTCTCAATAGAAAGCTGATGAATGATTGATGCACCGTTTTGTTGTATCGCAAAATTAATAAGCGGTAAATAGTCGCATTGCACCTTGACTTTGTCCAATCTCTCGTCCATGGCAAAAACTGTATAAATTAAAGATTGCAATATTACAAAAAATACGGATATAATTCTCTTTTCTTCTGCCATTCTTTTGTCAATCAAGAAAATATTCCTACCTTTGCGCCCGATTTATAGATAATATAATGTCTTATTTAATTAAAGTATTAAACAATTTATTTATTAATGGAAAACTTAAAGAACGTAGCTCCTATTGAAGATTTCAACTGGGATGCTTATGAAAATGGCGAAACAGTAACCAACGTTAGCCACGATGAACTGGAAAAAGCTTACGACGGTACGCTTAACAAAGTGAACGACCGTGAGGTTGTTGACGGAACCGTAATCGCAATGAACAAGCGTGAAGTAGTTGTGAACATCGGTTACAAATCAGACGGTATCATCCCATTGAATGAGTTCCGTTACAATCCGGATCTGAAGATCGGTGATACTGTAGAAGTATACATCGAAAATCAGGAAGACAAAAAAGGACAGCTCGTTCTGTCACACAGAAAAGCTCGCGCTACTCGTTCTTGGGATCGCGTTAACGCTGCTCTGGAAAATGAAGAAATTATCAAGGGTTACATCAAGTGCCGCACTAAGGGTGGTATGATCGTAGACGTATTCGGAATCGAAGCATTCTTGCCGGGTTCTCAGATCGACGTTAAACCGATCCGCGACTATGATGTATTCGTTGGCAAAACAATGGAATTCAAAGTGGTTAAAATCAACCAGGAATTCAAAAACGTTGTTGTATCTCACAAGGCTCTTATCGAAGCTGAACTGGAACAACAGAAGAAAGAAATTATCGGTAAACTTGAAAAAGGACAAGTTCTTGAAGGAACTGTTAAAAATATCACCTCTTACGGTGTATTCATCGACCTTGGCGGCGTAGACGGTTTGATCCACATCACTGACCTTTCTTGGGGACGTGTTAGCGATCCGAAAGAAGTGGTTGAACTGGATCAGAAGCTCAACGTTGTTATCCTTGACTTCGATGATGAAAAGAAACGTATCGCTCTTGGCTTGAAACAACTGACTCCGCACCCATGGGATGCTCTTGACACTGACTTGAAGGTTGGTGACAAGGTGAAAGGTAAAGTGGTCGTTATGGCTGACTACGGTGCATTCATCGAAATCGCTCCGGGCGTAGAAGGTTTGATCCACGTTTCAGAAATGTCTTGGAGCCAACACCTGCGTTCTGCACAAGATTTCATGAAGGTAGGCGACGAAGTAGAAGCTGTTGTGCTGACACTTGATCGTGAAGAACGTAAGATGTCTTTGGGTATCAAACAACTGAAACAAGATCCATGGGAAACTATCGAAGAAAAGTATCCTGTAGGTTCTAAGCATACTGCAAAAGTTCGTAACTTCACTAACTTCGGTGTATTCGTAGAAATCGAAGAAGGTGTTGACGGCTTGATCCACATCTCTGACCTTTCTTGGACTAAGAAAGTAAAACACCCATCAGAATTTACTCAGATTGGTGCTGACATCGAAGTTCAGGTATTGGAAATCGACAAAGAAAACCGTCGTTTGAGCCTTGGGCACAAACAACTCGAAGAAAATCCTTGGGATGTATTCGAAACTGTGTTCACTGTAGGTTCTGTACACGAAGGTACAATCATCGAAATGTTGGATAAGGGTGCTGTTGTAGCTCTTCCTTACGGTGTAGAAGGTTTCGCAACTCCGAAACATCTTGTAAAAGAAGACGGCTCACAAGCACAGTTGGATGAGAAACTTGAATTCAAAGTGATCGAGTTCAACAAAGACGCTAAGAGAATCATCCTGTCTCACAGCCGTATCTTCGAAGATGTAGCTAAGGCTGAAGAAAGAGCAGAAAAGAAAGCTGCTTCTGGTGCTAAGAAGTCATCTTCTAGCAACAAGAGAGAAGATTCTCCGATGATCCAGAACCAGGCTGCTTCAACTACGCTGGGCGATATCGACGCTCTTGCTGCATTGAAAGAACAGTTGGAAGGAAAGAAATAATCTGAATAAAATATTTTCCAATGAAAGGCGCTCCCGTTTGGGGGCGCTTTTTTTATTCACCACAGATTTAAGAAATGAAGATAAGAGGGAATTTAATTCAGACATAAGAACAAAAGAATAAAAAATAAAATAGCAGTTCAATAAGCAACAGACATAATTTTCAAAGCGCTGCCTTTATGTTCTTTTGTTCTTATGTCTAAAAATAAATTATCAAAATCTGTATTAATCTGTGTAACCCTGGGGTGAAATATTTCCTTTTCCTTTGCAAGATTAAATGTGAAATGTCCTATCTTTGCATACCATGGAAAAATTTGAGTTACATATATTGGGATGCGGTTCTGCTTTGCCTACTACGCGACATTTTGCGACCTCTCAAGTCGTAAACTTGCGTGAAAAACTATTTATGATTGATTGTGGCGAGGGAGCACAGATGCAATTACGCCGCTCGCGACTGAAATTTTCCCGATTAAATCATATCTTCATCTCTCATCTACATGGTGACCATTGTTTCGGATTGTTGGGACTGATCTCTACATTCGG
Source organism: Bacteroides sp. LFL-34 (assembly GCF_027257075.1). NCBI lineage: Bacteria > Pseudomonadati > Bacteroidota > Bacteroidia > Bacteroidales > Bacteroidaceae > Bacteroides > Bacteroides sp. LFL-34. The sequence continues at coordinate 24,580 of NZ_JAPQKZ010000030.1, forward strand.
ATTATTAGGGAGAACTGCTGATTTACATATTCATTCTCCAAGAGGACTGGAAGAGTTGTTTGCGCCGATGCTTGCTTTCTTTTGCAAGACTTTGACTTATAAGGTGTTCTTCCATGAATTCGAAACGAAAGAACCGATGCTCATTTACGATGACCGTTCGGTGACTGTAACCACAATCCCTTTAAAACATCGAATTCCCTGTTGTGGTTTCCTTTTTGAAGAAAAACAGCGTCCTAATCATATCATCAGGGACATGGTAGACTTTTATAAAGTCCCGGTCTATGAACTGAACCGCATCAAGAACGGAGCGGATTTTGTAACTCCCGAGGGAGAAGTAATACCCAATTTACGTTTAACCCGCCCTTCGGCTCCGGCGCGTAAATATGCTTATTGTTCCGATACAATCTATCGTCCGTCCCTTGCTGAACAAATTAAAAATGTAGATTTGCTTTTCCATGAGGCCACCTTTGCACAGACCGAGCAGGCACGCGCTAAGGAAACTTATCATACCACTGCTGCGCAAGCTGCGCAGCTTGCTTTGGATGCCAATGTGAGACAACTGGTGATCGGACATTTTTCCGCCCGTTATGAAGATGAATCTGTCTTACTTCATGAAGCGTCCGCCATTTTTCCACAAACCATTTTAGCGAAAGAAAATTTGTGTATTGACGTTGATGGAGGGACTGTCTATGAAAAGTAGTCGACTGCTTTGGGGAGTAATCATCCTGCTCTTCGGTTGCTTGGCAGCCTGTAAAAAAGAGAAACCTCAATCTCCGATACCGGATTCTTTGTCTTCCCTCCAGGAACTGTTCCATCCTGCTTATCAAATAAATGCAGACAGCATTCATCAGATGATTCGTATTTGCCTGAACGAAAATCCGGTAACTCCCTGGGATTCGGTTTTGCTGGCACATTATCAGGAAAAGGATGAATTCTTTTGGCTGAACGATTCTCTCATATCCGATAAACCTGCCGTACAGGTGGCAGACTCGATGTTATTCTGGTTAGGAAACATTTCACAACATGGAGTTAATCCGAATCTGTATCCTGTCGATAGCATCCGTGAGGAATTGCAACAGATACGAACCTTGAAACTGCGTGAAGGGAAAACGATGAACCGTCTGCTGGCAGACGTGGAGTATCAGTTAACAGCCGCCTATCTTTCGTATGTGTGTCAATTGAAATTCGGATTCTTGCCTCCGGAGCGCAGATGGAATGATTCGATCGACCACATTCCTTTAAAACAATGTGACGTGAAGTTTGCAATGGCCGCTCTCGACTCTTTGCGTGCAAATCCTAACGCCGCTTTTCACCGGGCGCAACCCGCTTCCCCGCTTTATCATAAGATGCAGGAAGAGCTGGTTCGTGTGAATGGCTGGGGAGTGACAGATACTACGGATTATTATCGCGACCGCCTATTGGTAAACATGGAGCGGGCACGTTGGCAATATGCATTGGATAAAGGACGAAAATATGTGATAGCTAATGTGGCGGCATTTATGTTGCAAGCCGTCAACGAAGAAACAGACTCTATCCTGGAGATGCGTATTTGTGTAGGGACTGTGAAGAATAAAACTCCTCTATTGTCAAGCAGGATTTATTATATGGAACTGAATCCTTACTGGAATGTGCCTCAAAGCATAATTCGGAAAGAGATCATTCCTACTTACCGCAGAGATACGACGTATTTTACCCGTAACCGCATGAAGGTATACGATAAGAATGGATTTCAGGTAGATCCCCACAGTATTAAATGGGCGAAGTATGCAGGAAGTGGCGTACCTTATACGGTGAAGCAGGACAATAAAACAGGGAACTCCTTGGGACGTATCATCTTCCGTTTTCCCAATCCTCATTCCGTATATCTGCATGACACTCCGTCACGGTGGGCTTTTACACGGAATAATCGTGCGGTGAGCCACGGTTGCGTCCGTCTTCAAAAAGCACTCGACTTCGCGTTCTTCCTGTTGAAAGAGCCGGATGAATTGTTGGAAGACCGTATTCGTATTGCAATGGATATCAAGCCGGTGAGTGAAGAGGGAAAGAAGCTGCCCATCAGTGCGGCTTATCGTGAATTGAAACATTATAGTTTGGAACAATATATACCTTTATTTATAGATTATCAGACGGTTTATCTGTCTGCCGATAATAATTTGAGGTATTGTGAGGACATTTATAAATATGATCCGTCCTTACTAGAGGCGATGAATAACCTGAATTTGAAACCATAAATAAACATACAGATACGAGAGATTATGATTCCTTATAACGAACGCGAAGTTCTGAAACTCCTTCAGGAGGAGAGTACACAGCGGAAAGGATTTGAAATGATTGTGGGGCAGTATAGCGAGCAATTGTATTGGCAAATCCGCCGGATGGTACTGTCGCATGAGGATGCGAACGATCTCCTGCAAAACACTTTCATCAAGGCATGGACGAATATCGATTATTTCCGTGCCGAGGCGAAGCTGTCGACCTGGCTCTATCGCATCGCGCTGAATGAGTGTCTTACCTTTCTGAATAAGCAGCGTGCCATGACTACCGTGGATATTGACGATCCCGAAGCAGTAGTTGTGCAAAAGCTGGAAAGTGACGCCTACTTTTCGGGCGACAAGATACAGATGTGCTTGCAAAAAGCCTTGCAGACTTTGCCCGAAAAGCAGCGTATGGTGTTCAACCTGAAATACTATCAGGAAATGAAGTACGAAGAGATGTCGGAGATCTTCGGCACGTCGGTCGGTGCACTGAAAGCATCTTATCATCATGCGGTGAAGAAAATTGAGAAGTTTTTAGAAGAAATAGATTAAACCTTTTAAATGAGACACTGTCTAATGAAAAGAGAGGAGAAAAACGTATGAAAGAAGAAGATATTTTATTGAAGAAGCTTGGAAAGGAAAATTCCTTCAAAGTGCCCGATGGTTACTTTGAGAACCTGACTTCGGAGGTAATGAATAAACTTCCTGAAAAAGAGAAAGTTGCTTTTAAGGAAGAACCTGTCAGCACATGGACAAGACTGAAACCATTGCTCTATATGGCAGCTATGTTCGTAGGGGCGGCCTTGATTATCCGGGTAGCGTCAACAGATCATAAACCTGCTGCAGCAGATGATGTAGCGGTGACAGAAGTGGATACTGAAGTAGTCGTATCTGACGAAATGATTGATGTAGCAGTGGATCGTGCCATGCTGGATGATTATTCGTTATATGTTTATTTGAGTGATGCAAGTGTAGAATGATTTATAAAAACTGATTGAATACAGAAAATGAGAAAACTTATCGCATTGGTCGTTTTGTTATGTGGCTTTATGCCTGTTCTTTGGGCTGCTGATGGATGTGATCAGCATTTATCCCGGGAGGAGTTCAGGGCAAAACAAAAAGCTTTCATTATCGAACAGGCTGGATTGAATAAAGAAGAAGCAGCCAAGTTCTTTCCCGTTTATTTTGAACTCCAGGATAAAAAGAAGAAACTGAATGATGAGTCATGGGATTTGATGCGCAAAGGCAAGGATGATAAAACGACGGAAGCTCAATATGCAGAAATCAATGAGAAGGTAGCCAACAACCGTATTGCTGCCGACCAGCTTGATAAAACTTATTTGGGTAAGTTTAAAAAGATTCTTTCAAGCAAGAAGATTTTTCTCGTGCAACGTGCAGAGATGCGTTTTCACCGCGAAATGATAAAAGGTATGAATCGTAGCAAAGACAAGGGAGACGATTCAAAGAAGAAATAAAGAAAACAGAGCGTCCGATTCGTATGAACAGACGCTCTGTTTGAGTAAAATGGAGGCTCTGTCCGGTGGGAATAGAGCCTCTGTTTTTTTATGTCGGTAAGGAAGTTACAGTCCTTTTTTCTTTGCTTCATTCCAAATGGCATCCATCTCTTCGAGAGACATATCTTTCAGACTTTTTCCTTCCTTGATGGTGTGCTCTTCCAGATAATTGAAACGGCGGATAAACTTCTGGTTGGTAAGTTCTAGTGCATTATCGGGATTGATTTTATAAAGGCGTGCCGCATTGATGAGGCTGAACATCACGTCGCCGAATTCAGCTTCCGCTTTCTCTTTATCCATGTTGGCCACTTCCTCCTGAAACTCACCTATTTCTTCTTTCACTTTATCCCAAACCTGTTCCCGTTCTTCCCAGTCGAAACCTACATTGCGGGCTTTGTCCTGAATACGGTAAGCCTTGATAAGCGAGGGCAGGGCAGCGGGCACACCGCTTAATACACTCTTATTTCCATCTTTCTCTTTAAGTTTCAACTGTTCCCAGTTCTCGGAAACTTGTCCGGCTGTATCTGCTTTCACCTCTCCGAAGACATGCGGATGGCGGAAAATCAGCTTATCGCACAGCTTGTCGCAAACATCTTTGATGTCAAAATCTCCTGTTTCCGAGCCTATCTTAGCATAGAAAGCGACGTGCAATAATACGTCTCCCAACTCTTTGCAGATTTCTTTCTTGTCATCCCTCATCAGGGCATCGCAAAGTTCGTAAGTCTCTTCTATGGTGTTGGGACGCAGACTTTCATTCGTCTGTTTACGGTCCCAGGGACATTTAACACGCAGTTCGTCGAGAATGTCCAGGAAGCGTCCAAAGGCTTCCATCTGTTCTTGTCTGGTATGTGACATAAATCTATCTATTTAATTCATTTTTTTCCATTCCTGGTAAGAAATCAATAACCCTACTACTTCCGAGTAGTTCTGGCGGCCACTTTCTATCTTGTTTCCTTTCAGGTAAAGATCGTATATCCAATCCTGTACGGCTCCCACTACCGGGCTATACTTGGCAGCCCAATAGGCTTGATTATTCTTGGCTAATTCAATAATTTCCGGTCGGATGCGTTGAAAGAGTTTTGCATATTCTTCTTCTGAAAGTAATCTTTTTGCATTCCCCAGTACATGCCCCAGTACAGAGAAATATCCGGAGAAACGGATACCCATTGCCTGTGAACGGGTACAAACCTGATAGGCATAGAAATTGGCTTCCGCTTCGCTGGTGATACCTAACAAGTGGGCTAGTTCATGAGCATAAGTGGCGGGATAGTTGGCGGGAAGCAAATCTCCGTTAAGGGTGAATTCGCAGAAGAAAGGCCCCATGCTACCGGTTACTCCTACCATGGAAATGAACGGAGTAAACAACATGGTCTTTACTCTCGGATGATCGTGTGGAGGTCGGTGCACGCCCAAGCTATCACTTAACTGATTATAGATTCGTACGGTTTCTTCCCGTATCAAATCCTGGTTGATACTATTTACAGGGGTGTACGAACGATTTAATTGGGTGATATAGTCGTCAACGAACTCCTGAAAATTTTCGGGAGTGTAGGCTGTATACGGGATTTCGGTTCGTTGGTAAAAGTTCTTTTGAGAATAATTCAGTCCCCAAGCCAGATAGAACCATACATAAATCCACAACAGATATTCGCCGTCGCGCAATAAAACTTTCTTCCAAGGCAACTTTTTGCGGAGACGGGCATAAATAGGATAAATAATCACGCCCGCGATACTAAGGAAGATAAATAAGTCTCCTATCGCAAAAGGAAATAAATTGGAAAAAAACGACAAAACGTAAGAGATAAAAGGGTAGATTGTTTGCGAATAGATTGTTGCCAGAGCAGGAATCCATTGCGTTAGCCACACCAGGATTAAGATTGCTCCTAAGGCTAAATATCTTACATTTGGCTTCTTTTTCATCATTTGTTTAATATCAGTCAACAAAAATATGCATTAAATAGACGTCGCGCGAAAAAATACCTCTATATTTGCAAAAAATCTGTTAACAATGGCTTTATAACTTGTATAATAGGGAAAGTCATTCAACATAAACCGGATAAAAGATGGCTACATCAGAAGAAATTGAAAAGTATTGCCGGAATTGCGTATCACGTGATTTCGTGAATGGTAAAGGTCTTGTTTGTAAGCGCACCAGAGAACTTCCTGCTTTTGAAGAAGAATGTGAAAGTTTTGAGAAAGATGAAGAGCTGGAAAGATTAGCCCCTCCCAAGCCGGAAGACTTCCCGGTATCTATGACAGAAGAAGAAATGCTTGCCGAAGAGAATCTCTCCAAAGGAGTACTGTACGCAGTCGCTGCCTGTATTGTGGGTGCGGTGGCATGGGGACTGATATCTGTTTCTACGGGTCGTCAGATTGGATTTATGCCCATTGCTATCGGATTTATGGTTGGCTTTGCCATGCGGAAAGGGAAAGGAATACGTCCCATTTTCGGAATTATCGGTGCGGCATTATCCCTGATTAGTTGTGTCCTGGGTGATTTCTTTTCCATTATCGGGTATATTTCCCAGGATTATGATATGTCCTATTTCGACGTTCTGGTAAGTGTGGACTATGGAGAAATATTCTCTATTATGCTGGAAAATGTGATGTCAATGACTGCTTTATTCTACGGATTCGCTCTTTATGAGGGGTATAAATTCTCTTTCCGTGCACAGAAACACCCCGAGGGTGGTAAGATTTGAATTTAAATTATTAATTTTGCACCCGTTATTTTTAGAATATACATTATCATATATACATAAAACAATATGGAATTAGCAAGTAAGTACAATCCCGCTGACGTGGAGGGAAAATGGTACCAGTATTGGCTGGACCATCATTTATTCAGTTCGAAACCCGATGGCCGTGAACCTTACACCATCGTCATTCCGCCCCCGAACGTCACCGGTGTGTTGCACATGGGACACATGCTTAATAATACCATTCAGGATATTTTAGTTCGTCGTGCCCGTATGGAAGGCAAGAATGCCTGCTGGGTACCGGGAACTGACCATGCTTCTATTGCTACTGAAGCTAAAGTAGTAAACAAACTTGCTGCTCAAGGCATCAAGAAAACCGACCTGACTCGTGACGAATTCCTGAAACATGCTTGGGATTGGACAGACGAACACGGAGGTATCATCCTGAAACAACTTCGTAAACTCGGTGCATCCTGCGACTGGGATCGTACTGCTTTCACTATGGACGAGAAACGCAGTGAAAGTGTACTGAAAGTTTTCGTAGACCTGTTCAATAAAGGATTGATCTACCGTGGTGTCCGTATGGTAAACTGGGACCCGAAGGCATTGACCGCTCTTTCTGACGAGGAAGTGATCTACAAAGAAGAGCACGGAAAACTATATTACCTCCGCTATAAAGTAGAAGGTGATCCGGAAGGACGCTATGCCGTAGTGGCAACTACCCGCCCTGAAACAATCATGGGTGACACAGCGATGTGTATCAACCCGAACGACCCGAAAAACGAATGGCTGAAAGGCAAGAAAGTGATCGTTCCGCTGGTAAACCGCGCCATCCCTGTGATTGAAGATGATTATGTAGACATCGAATTTGGTACAGGTTGCCTGAAAGTGACTCCTGCTCATGACGTAAACGACTATATGCTGGGTGAAAAGTACAACCTGCCTAGCATTGATATCTTCAACGATAACGGTACATTGAGCGAAGCTGCCGGTATGTATATCGGCATGGATCGTTTCGACGTTCGTAAACAGATAGAGAAAGACCTCGAAGCTGCCGGACTGCTGGACAAGACAGAAGCCTATACAAATAAGGTAGGTTACTCGGAACGTACCAACGTAGTGATCGAACCGAAACTATCTATGCAATGGTTCCTCAAGATGCAGCATTTTGCAGACATGGCATTGCCTCCGGTAATGAACGATGAACTGAAGTTCTATCCTGCAAAATACAAGAATACCTACCGTCACTGGATGGAGAACATCAAAGACTGGTGTATCAGTCGTCAGTTGTGGTGGGGACATCGTATCCCTGCTTACTTCCTCCCGGAGGGCGGTTATGTGGTAGCTGCTACAGCAGAAGAAGCATTGGCAAAAGCGAAAGAGAAAACCGGCAATGCCGCCTTGACAATCGAAGATCTCCGTCAGGACGAAGATTGTCTGGATACCTGGTTCTCTTCCTGGTTGTGGCCTATCTCTTTGTTCGACGGAATTAACAATCCGGGTAACGAAGAAATCAACTATTACTATCCGACCAGCGACCTTGTGACAGGACCGGATATTATCTTCTTCTGGGTAGCCCGTATGATTATGGCAGGCTACGAGTACGAAGGACAGATGCCGTTTAAGAACGTTTACTTCACAGGGATCGTTCGTGATAAACTGGGACGTAAAATGTCCAAGTCACTCGGTAATTCTCCCGACCCGTTGGAGTTGATCGAGAAATACGGAGCCGATGGAGTACGTATGGGTATGATGCTTTCTGCTCCTGCCGGAAACGATATTCTTTTCGATGACGCACTTTGCGAACAGGGACGTAACTTCTGCAACAAGATATGGAATGCTTTCCGTCTGATTAAGGGCTGGACAAATGCTAAAGGTACTATTGAGATTCCTACCGATGCACATCTGGCAGTTCAGTGGTTTGACCAAAGACTGGATGCGGCAGCTGTTGAAGTGGCCGATCTCTTCTCCAAATATCGTTTGAGCGAAGCGTTGATGCTGGTTTACAAACTGTTCTGGGATGAATTCTCTTCTTGGCTGTTGGAAATCGTGAAACCTGCTTATGGACAGCCTGTTAATGGCTTTATTTATAGTATGGTTCTTAGCTCTTTCGAGCGTCTGCTTGAATTGCTGCATCCTTTTATGCCATTTATCACAGAAGAATTGTGGCAACAACTGCGTGAGCGTGAACCGGGTGAAAGTTTGATGGTTACTCAACTGTTTGAACCGGTCGGAGCAAATGAACAATTCCTGGCAGAGTTTGAAGTAGCTAAGGAAATCATCAGTAATGTCCGTAGCATCCGTTTGCAGAAGAACATTGCTCTGAAAGAAGAACTCGAATTGCAGGTTGTAGGCACTCATCCGGTAGAGAAATTGAATCCGGTGATTATCAAGATGTGTAACCTGTCTTCCGTAACAGTGGTAGAAAGCAAATCAGAAGGTGCTTCTTCTTTCATGATAGGAACGACCGAATTTGCCGTGCCATTGGGTAATATGATTGACGTGGAAGCCGAAATCGCCCGTATGGAAGCCGAATTGAAGCATAAAGAAGGATTCTTGCAGGGAGTGATGAAGAAACTTAGCAACGAGAAATTCGTCAATAATGCTCCGGCTGCCGTTCTTGAACTGGAACGTAAGAAGCAAGCCGATGCAGAGAGCATCATTAATTCTTTGAAAGAAAGTATTGCGGCTTTGAAGAAATCATAATCCTTTGATACTTAATTTTATATAATAAAGGGCATCTCAATTCGTTTTGGGATGCCTTTTTTTTGCACTAAAGAAATTAATACTATCTTTGCTTCCGCTATTTATAGAATACCACAAATGAAACAATCGTTACGGATCATTCCATTCCTCCTTGGATTATTCCTTTTTATTGAAGGGTTCTTATCACCTGCGTCAGCCCGAACCGAAAATACAAATAAAGAAGTACTGGTTTTAAACTCGATTAATTTCAATCTGCCTTGGGCTAAAAACTTTTATTGGTGTCTTCATGATGCTCTTCAGAAACAAAGAATTTCTGTGAAGGCGGAATCGCTTTCCGTACCTGCTCTGGTGAATGAGATGGAGGCGAATGCCGTAGTCACCCATTTGCGTCAGAAGTATCCGGAACCTCCCACTGCTATCGTGATGATTGGAGATCCGGGATGGATTGTTTGCCGCGAATTATTTGATGATGTATGGAAAGAAGTTCCGGTAATCGTGACAAATGCCCGCGACCATTTACCTGCTTCTCTTGAGGTCTTATTATCTCATGCCCCGTTGACGGAAGCCAATACAGTTTCCGGCGATGAATGGAGGCGGGGATATAATATAACTATCTTGAAGCAATATTATTATGTAAAGGAGACAATCGATTTAATTTATAAACTGATACCTGATATGGAACGTCTGGCGTTTATCTCCGACGATAGGTATATCAGTGAAGAAACTCGCGGAGATGTAAAGGAAGCTGTAGAAGAGAACTTCCCGGACTTGAATCTGGATTTACTTTCCACCACTCAATTATCTACAGAAATGTTGTTGGATACTTTACGTTGTTATAAACCGAATACGGGAATCATTTATTATTCTTGGTTTGAGTCGCATAACAAAAATGATAATAACTATCTTTTTGATCATATTCAGGAAGTGATTGTCAATTTTACTCCATCTCCATTGTTTTTACTTTCTCCCGAAGACTTGTCGAATAATACTTTTGCAGGAGGATATTACGTTTCGACGGAATCGTTCTGTAAATCTTTGCTGGAAATACTTGGTCGTGTCTTGGATGGAGAACAGGCACGTGATATTCCCGGTGGGGCGGGAGGAGAAGGAAGTGCCAATCTCTGCTATCAAGTGTTGAAATCCTACAATATACCTTCTTCCCGCTATCCAGACGATGCGGTTTATGTCAATGAGCCCAAGACTTTTTTTCAACAGTATTACATTCAAATACTTTCCTGTTCATTCTTTTTGTTGATTTTGATTGTTGCTATCATATATTATATCAGCATTCTTCGGAAAGCATATAGTCGCCTGCATGAAGCAATGGAAAAAGCGGAACAGGCCAATCAATTGAAATCCGCATTCCTGGCTAATATGAGTCATGAGATACGTACCCCCTTGAATGCCATTGTAGGATTCTCCAATATGCTTCCTCATGTAGAAAACCGTGAAGAAATGTCCGAATATGTAGAACTCATTGGAACAAATACGGATTTGTTGCTCCAGTTGATTAATGATATTCTGGATTTGTCGAAGATTGAAGCCGGTACATTCGATTTCTATCCTGCCTTGATTGATGTGAACCAGACGCTTGAAGAAATCGAGCAAAGTATGCAGCTACGTCTTCGGCACAATAATGTGACTTTCACATTTGCGGAGAGACTGTCCCAATGTACATTGTATACGGATAAGAACCGTTTGATTCAGCTGCTTGCCAATTTTGCAGTTAACGCCATCAAATTTACAGAGGTGGGTACTATCCGTATGGGATATCGTTTGCTTGATCCTGAAACGATTTATTTTTATGTGTCGGATACAGGCTGTGGAATGTCTTCTGAACAGTGTATTCATGTCTTCGAACGGTTTGTGAAGTACAATTCCTTTGTGCAAGGTACCGGACTGGGACTTTCTATCTGCCATACGATTGTAGACCGCTTGGGAGGGAAAATAGGAGTGGAGTCGAAAGAGAACAAAGGATCTACTTTCTGGTTTACCTTACCTTATCGGCAGAATTAATGCTTTACTTCTTTCCAATCTATCAGTAGATAAGTTGCTATACTCTTATTGCAAACTTCCTTTCCCTTATTGGATAAGTTGTCTTTGACCAAGAAGAAACTATAAACGCAAGTTCTGATTGTATAATTGCAAGTTGCATTTATATAACCGGAACTTGCAGTTGTATAAATGAAGCTTGCAATTATAGTTTTCTCGTAGCCAAAAAGAAGTTTGGCAGTAGGGGAATGCAAGTTTACCTCTAATACAACGGAAGTTATCTATTAGTACTTTAATAGACAGATAGTAATAGATAAGAAAATAGATGGTTGGTTTTAAGGAAATAGAATCGGTAGTAATAATGGCAGATAATCCTTTAAATCTACGCGTAGTTGCTTTAATGCTTGTTGAATACGGTAATCTACTGTTTTGGGAGATATTCCCAGAATTTCCGCTATTTCTTTATAACTCATATCCCGGAACCTATGCATCACAAAAGCTTCCCGATAACTTTCCGGCAATGTGGCGATGGCATCCTTGATGCGTTGTGTCAACTCTTCAACTTGATAAAGATCCGTATCTTGCAGCATCTCCTGCATCTCTTCATAAAATCGAGTGTCGGCACGTTGGGTGGCATCAATATGTGCAAGCTTGTTCAGAGCTTTGCGGTATATCATTTTAAAGAGGTATGAACTAAGTGAAGTTTCGATAATCAGATTTTCTCTGTTTTCCCAAATCCATAAAAGAGAGTCCTGCACAATTTCTTCCGCATCTTCCAGATCTACAAAACGATGACCATAAGCACACAGTGCCGGATAATACCTCCGAAACAGTGCATCAAATGCTTTTTGGTCGCCTCGCTGTATAGCAGATAATAGGAAATTGCTTTCTGACAGGTGAACTTCTTTCATGTATTAGTTTGATATTTCACTGCAAATATAGCTTTTTTATAAGAAAACAAAGATTTTCTGAAAAAAAATGAGATTTGGTTTAGGAATTCCACAAGTCTCTCTTGTCTTATAGTAAAAGGCAATAAAATACGAATATGGATAAGACTGATAAAAATACAATAGAAGAATTGCTTCCCCGTTATTGTGAGGGACTGGCAACGGAAGAAGAGCGTCTGCAGGTTGAGATGTGGATGGATGAGTCGGAAGAAAACCGGCGGATGGCCAAACAGATACATGCTCTTTATCTTGCTACAGATACCGTTCACATCATGACGAAAGTTGACACAGAGAAAGCATTGACAAAGGTGAAAAGTAGAATGACAGGTAACAGACAAAGGAAAACGACATGGTGGGAATGGGCGCAACGTGCGGCAGCAGTGCTGTTCATTCCACTTCTCGTTACTCTGATGGTACAACATTGGGGAGGAAGCGAACAGGAATTGGCACAAATGATGGAAGTGAAAACAAATCCCGGAATGATGACTTCTCTGACATTGCCCGATGGCACATTGGTTTTCCTGAATTCCGAATCTACCTTGAGTTATCCCTCACGCTTCGATAGCGACACGAGAAATGTAACATTGCAGGGAGAGGCTTATTTTGAAGTAGCCAAGAACCCGGAAAAGAAGTTTATAGTTTCTACTTCCCACCAATCACAGATCGAAGTACTGGGAACTCATTTTAATGTAGAGGCTTATGAAAAAGAAGACCGGATTGCAGCAACATTGGTTGAAGGAAAAATAGGTTTTATTTATTCATCTGACAATGGTTCGAAAAAGGTGCTGATGGATCCCGGACAGAAGCTGGTCTATGATACAAGAGACAGTAAAGTGCAGCTTTATGCCACCTCCGGTGAGTCGGAAATAGCTTGGAAAGAGGGAAAGATTATATTTAGAAATACTCCTCTCGAAGAGGGATTACGAATGTTGGAGAAGCGGTATAATGTGGAATTCATTATTAAAAACGACCGTTTGAAAGGAGACTCATTTACAGGTACGTTTACAAATCAACGCCTCGAGCGTATTCTGGAATATTTCCAGCTTTCTTCTCAAATCCGTTGGCGTTATCTTGATTCGCCGGATATAAAAGATGAAAAGAGTAAAATAGAAATATATTGATTGATTAACCTTAAAACAAAAATGCAATGAAAGACAGACCCCCTTAAACAAAAACATACGGGAGGATATTGGCGTATCTTCCCGTATGGAAATCGGTAAATCTTTTTGATGCTTGTTTGGCGACAAGCTTAGATAAACTTTTTATTAACTTTAAGTCATTACAAAATTATGCAAAATTATTTTAGCATCCAATTTTTATGGGTGGTAAAGTCACTTTGGCTAACCTCAAAAAAAATCCCATTATCTATGAGACTATTGGTTTTGTTCTTAGTATGTTCTATTGGGCTGACCTATGCAGCCGATAGTTACGCTCAAAAGGCTTTAATCAGTATTGATGTACGTAATCAGCGGGTGGAGGACATTCTAAAAGAAATTGAAGAGCAGTCTGATTTTGATTTCTTCTTCAATAATAAGCATGTCGATTTGAATCGTCGCGTATCAGTTTCTGCTGATAAAAGCAACATTTTTAGTGTGTTGAAAGAAATCTTTTCCGGTACTAATGTAAAATATTCGGTACTAGACAAGAAGATTATATTATCCATTGAGGCACAGTCTCCTGAACAAGAAAAGAAAATAACCGTATCCGGTACTATATCAGATGCACAGGGGGAGCCGATTATCGGAGCCAGTGTATTAGAAAAAGGAGTACAGGGTAACGGTACGATAACAGATATTGACGGGAACTTCAAAATCTCCGTCTCTTCATCGAAGGCACAGCTCGATATCTCCTATATCGGCTATCAGTCTCAAACGGTTGCCGTGCAACCCGGAAAAAATATGAAAATCATTTTGCAGGAAGATTCCAAACAACTCGATGAAGTGGTAGTGGTGGGTTATGGTACACAGAGCAAGAAGACATTGACCGGTGCCGTTTCTATGGTAAACATGGGAGATGTGGAGATGAATACCGTACCGAATGTATCTCGTGCGTTGGCGGGTAAAGCAGCGGGGTTCCGTGTGAACCAGGTTTCTGCACAACCGGGTGGTGAGGCGAAGTTTCGTATTCGTGGAGAAGCGTCTACCGGTGCTGGTAATGAACCTTTATTTGTAATCGACGGCTTCCCGGTGTCTTCTACTTCCAATTTAAGTTCTGGTAATGGTTTCTATGAATCGGGTAATATTGATAATGTACTGGAATCATTGAATCCGGATGATATTGAATCCATTTCTGTGTTGAAAGATGCTGCTTCCACAGCTATTTATGGTGCGCGTGCCGGACATGGAGTTGTTTTGATTACCACTAAACGTGGTAAAAGTCAAAAGCCCAGAGTGACTTATTCCGGTATGGGGTCGGTGCAGGTAGCTCGTTCCAACTACAAGATGCTTGATACTCGTATGTATATGGATATGTATAATAAACAGATGCATGAAGAGTGGTTAAAGTTGAACGGAATGGGTATTTATGAAGGATATGTTGAGAAGCAGGACACTCCGCCTACTCAATATAAACCCACTTTCAATAATGATGAAATATTGACTGCTAGCGGTACCGATTGGTTGGATGCGGTGATGCGCAATGGATATACGCAACAGCACAATCTTTCTGTGAATGGTGGTACGGAGAAAACTCGTTATCTGGCTTCTGTCAACTATATGAACCAAGAAGGAATTGTCAAGAATAATGGTGTCAGTCGTTTTTCTGCCCGTTTGAATCTGGATCAAGAATTGAGTGAATATGTTTCTTTCGGACTGACTGCTACTTACTCGCAGAATAAGTATGACAATGTTCCTCTGGGAGACAATGCCAATGAATATTCCGGCGTATTGACCGGTGCTATCCAATCCAATCCTACAATTCCTATCTATGACTCTGAAGGAAATTATTTCATTGATCCGAAACGTCCCTTCGTTGCGAATCCGGTGTCTTTGTTGGATATTAAGGATAATACGGTAAAAGACCGGATCATAGGATCTGCATTCGTATCCGTGAAACCGTTGAAAGACTTGGAAGTGAAGTTGCAGTTAGGTGTCGACCGTAGTTTCCAGAAACGTTCCAGCTATTTGCCTAAGACAACTTTGCAGGGAAAGACCAAAAACGGAAGAGCGGATATTTCGCAGGAAACAAGTACTGCCTATCTGATGGAGCTGACAGCTCAATACTCCAAGAGCTTTGGCGATCATAACGTGAAAGCTATTGGTGGTTATTCGTTCCAAAAATTTAAAAATGATGGATTGAGTGCCGGAAATGAAGATTTTCTTGTAGATGGCTTTGGATATAATAGTTTGGGTTCAGGAAATTACAAGAAACCATCTGTAGGTTCATGGGCTTCTATTAACAGTATTGCTTCTTTGTTTGCCCGTGCCAATTACTCGTATAAAGGCAGATATTTACTGGAAGCTACAGTTCGTGCTGATGCTGCTTCCAATTTCGCCCCGGAAAATCGTTGGGGTTATTTCCCGTCCGTATCAGCCGGTTGGATGATAAGTGAAGAAAATTTCATGAAAGGGGCTTCAAACTGGTTGTCTATGTTGAAGTTAAGAACTTCTTATGGACAGACGGGTAACTCTAATGTCGGTTATCGCATTTACGACTATTATGAAGTGGGAAGAAGTGCCATTATCGGAGGTGCAGAATCAACAGGAGTATATGCTTCGGATTTGGGCAACAGGAGCCTGACTTGGGAAACGACTACGGAATTTAATGTAGGTGTGGATCTAGGTATACTCAACAACCGGTTTAAGTTGACAGCCGAATATTTCAAACGTAAGATTACAGACTTGTTGGTGACAAATAAACCATTGCCTTTTTATAATGAAATAAATAAAATAGCGGGTAATATAGGATCAACACAAAGTCAGGGTGTGGAAATCACTGTGAATACGGTGAATATCGTTACTAAAGATTTTGAATGGGATACGACATTAACCTTGTCACATTACAATGACCGTTGGCTGACACGTGACCCGAACTGGAAACCCAAACCTTATGAAAAAGAAAATGATCCGATTCGTGCATGGTGGGAATATGAAGCGCTTGGCATCCTGCAACCGGGAGAAAAAGTTCCAGACGCTCAAAAAGACTTGGTTCCGGGTATGATGAAGTTGAAAGACCGCGATGGAAACGGAGTATTGGGAGATGAGGATAAAGTATATATGGGTAATGGTGATCCTAAAATTATCTACGGTCTGAACAACTCGTTCAGATATAAGAACTTCGACTTGAATATCTATTTCTATGGAGAAGCCGGCAGAAAGAGAGGAGCCAGTTATTATGAGGGCTGGACACGTATGGACAATGGTATCAATGTTTCTACTTATGCCCTGAAAGCTTTTAATAGCAATAACCTGACAGCCACAGATCCGACATTTGTCAGAGGTGGAAGCGGATGGGGGGATTACTATGTGAAATCTATCTATTACGTTCGTTGTGGAAGCATTACATTAGGATATAAAGTGCCTATCAGCCAGAAGATTGCCAAGAATCTCCGTGTATATGTAGACGTGAATAATCCATTTGTGATTACTAACTGGACAGGTCTGGACCCGGAAACGGACAATGGAACCTATGCATATCCGAATGTAACCTCATATAATTTTGGTGTATCAATATCTTTCTAATAAGTGATGAATATGAAAAAGACAATTTATACTGCAATAGCAACTCTCTTGTTCCTCATTTCGTCTTGTACGCTGGAGCAGGAAGTATATAATAAAATTAATCCGGGAATGTTTCCCCAAAATGCTGAAGATGTAAATGCTTTGGTCAATTCGAGTGCTTATTATGTGTTTTCTCCGTGGGGAATTTTTGAAGTAGCGGCAGGCTATGTGACGACTTCGGAAATGGTAACCGATTATGTGGAAAACACTTGGGGATGGACTACCGTATACAATTCGTATGAAGCTAATGACTGGCATATCGACGGTGACTATCGTCGTGTGTATGACTATTCCCAGTATTTGGCTTCCATGACTTTGACAATGGATCGCATCAAGGACGTGAATATGGATGAAACCTTGAAAGCTCGCTATATGGCGGAATTGAAATGCGGACGTGGTTTCCTGGCTTTTCTGATGTATGATATGTATGGTCCGATACCTATCGCCGATCTGGAGACTTTGCAAAAACCGGAAGCAGAGATTGTTATTCCACGTTTGTCGGAAGAAGCTATGCGTGAATACATTGTTTCCAACTTGAAAGATGCAGCTAATGTGTTGCCCTATAAGTATGAAGATACAAATTACGGACGCTTCACCAAAGGATTGGCCAATACATTATTGCTGAAATTCTACATGATGACCAAGCAATGGGATGAGGCGGAGAAAATAGGACGTGAATTGACAAAACCGGAATACGGTTATAAATTGGTAGACGATTATAACTCTCTGTTCTCTTTATCTGGTGAAAAGAATTCGGAAGTCATATTCTCATGTGTGGCCGAGGCCGGTGTGATGGAACAGAAATGGTTCGCTCACGTACTGACTTCTGACTATCCGCTTCCTGCCGGAATGTCGGTGACTGCCTGGGGAGGATTTAAAATATCCTGGCCTGCATACGAATCTTATGATCCTAAAGACAAGAGACGTGAAAGAATTATTGGTGAATATACAGGTACAGAGGGCGTACACCATAGCCGGGCGCTTGACCGTGACGGTGGTACGACAGGTATACTCTTCTACGGTGCAATTCCGGTGAAATATAAAATTGAGGGGGTAGTAGGTGAGAAGTGCGAAATAGATATGCCCATCTATCGTTATGCGGATGTATTGACTTTACTTTCGGAAGCTATCGTTCGCAATGGAAACAGTATCACTCAAGAGGCGATTGGCCTGTTGAATCAGGTGCGGGTTACTCATGGTGGACTAAAAGCTTATCAATTGAGTGATTTTTCATCTGTAGAAGATTTTCTGGATAAATTGTTGGAAGAACGTGGACATGAATTTTATTTTGAAGGAGTGCGTCGTCAGGATTTGATCCGCCACGGAAAATTTATTGAAGCAGCACTTGCCAAAGCAAGATTTGCTGGACAGCCGACAGGTAAAATAGAAACGAAAGTGGATGGACAATATAAATATGAGAAATTCCCGTTGCCTACTCATCTGATTACTGAAGGACAAGGCATTATAATTCAAAATCCCGGTTACTAAAAAATAGATAGCATTATGAAACATTTATTATATAGTCTATTAGGAATCTTGTTGCTTGCCGGATGTAAGGAAGACAAGTACAATGTAATCATTCCGATGTCGGATATTTACTTGAGCGCGCCTCAAGATGGAGCGATCATTGATTTGAATGATTTATCGATTGAGAAATATAGTTTCTCTTGGGAGAAACCTCTGGAAAATGGAGCAAAGCTACTTATTTGTACTGACAGGAAATTCAAAGAACCGGTGATAATTGATGCAGGAAAATCGACTTCTGTTGCGATATCTGCACTGACTGCCGATCAGAGTTTTTCTCAATTGGGAATTAAAGCGGGGCAGGAAGCGGTACTGTATTGGACAGTCAAAGAAACCGGTAATATAACCGCAGCAGCTTCGGAAGCACGCACCATTCGGGTGAAACGTATGACTAGCAAATTAGTGCAGCCGGAAGATTTGACTAAGATTTCTTTGGCTGAAAATGCCCCGGAGACTGCTGTGCAGTTTGAATGGGATACCCAGGAATGGCCTGAATCTACCTCGTACTCGCTTTGTTTCTCACTGGATCCTGAAATGAAACAGACGGTTGCCGAACATAGTGTGGGAGTTGTGAATGGTAAATCATCATTGACTCATGAAGAACTTCAGGCACTGCTCGATAAACTTTCTATCAAACGTTGGACTTCCAATTCTGTGTATTGGAATGTGAAGACTGATGATGGGCAATGGGTGTCACGTTCTTCCGGAGTACTGAATATGACAGAAATGATGCGCTTCATAGATGTTCGTGGAGATGAAAAGATTACTTATCGTGTTGTTCGTATATTTTATAGTGACAAAACATCATTGGTTTGGTTGGCAGATAACCTGTGCGCAACTAAATATGCTGATGGTACAGATATTGAAGCGAATAATTTCAAAAAGACACCTGCATCGCTCGGAGAAGGTAGAGTGAAAGCCTATGGAGTGCATTATCATTACGATATTCGTGATAAGATAGCACCTAAGGGATGGCGTTTGCCGACCATACAGGAATATAAGAATTTGTTTGCAGAAGCCGGAACTGCCGAAGGTCAATGGAATGTATTGAAAGATCCTGAATATTATGAATCAGTAAAAGGACAGGCGCATTTGAACGACTGGAAATTCAATTTGTGTGCTTCCGGTCAATGGAGCGGTGATGCAATCACTAATCATACCGGACCGTACTGTTATCTGTTGGTCACTGATGATATGTCTCATCAATGTATTCTTCATGATGGAGGGGCAACATTGTGGAGTCCTTGGACAACCGGTGCTCCTGCACGTTTTATCTACAATGAAAATTAATCGGGTGAAAATTAAAAGTATATCAATCATGTTAATCAATATAAAGAAAACTATGACCATATTATCTACCTTATTATTAGGTATTATGTGTAGCTTTTGTTCTGATACAATAGATGTATATGCGGGACAATATGGAGAAGAAGACGGAACGAGTGAACCGGAAACTCCGGAGGTAACAGGAAATATTGTACCGATCGAGTCGCTAAGGAATCCCGATAGGGGATTCCACTTGGAATGTAATTTGCTTGCCGACCAAATGAAAAGTCCATATAATGATTATGAGGTTTATGGCAATGATTTGTATACGAAGAAAGTAGAGCAATTTGATGCAAAGGACGACAACCTGACTCTTGTACAGCAATATATCTACTTAACTAACTGGGTGAGTAAAGACCTGGATGCTGAAGCTCTGTCGAATATCCGCAAGATATTCGAGTTGATGAAAGCGCAGGGGTATAAAGCCATTCTTCGTTTTGCATACAATCACGCCGGACTGAATACTTCCGGTGGCGAATCCAAACAATGGATTCTTCGGCACATCGAGCAACTTACTCCTCTTTTGAATGAATACATTGGACAAATTGCTACCATGCAGGTTGGTTTTATCGGTGCTTGGGGAGAGTGGCATACTTCTCCGTTGATGAATGACCAGAGTGCGAAGAATGCAATCGTCAGTGCTTTATTGAGAGCCTTGCCTGCACCTTATTGTGTAGAAATGCGTTATCCGAATCATAAGAAAGCGTTGACACTGGAACAGGAAGGATCTCGTGGACGCATCGGATATGCGAATGATTATTTTACAGCCGGCGAACATCCGCTTGCACCGGGCAATGACTTTGTTCCTAATACGGATGATTACAAGCAGATAACGGAAGAGGTGAAAGTGAACAATTTCTATATGAGTGGTGAGATCCCTTATAATGAGGATACAGAATGGGGATTGGCAGAGTTGATTAGTCCGATAAAATCACTGCGTATTTTGCGCGAACACCGTTACTCGGCATTTGATGTGACGCAAAACTATGATTTGAATATCATGAGTTGGAAACGGGTAAAGGTAAATCCCGCTTTATTAAATGATAATCACATTCTGTTTGATGAGAGTTACTTCAAAGATGAGGAGGGCAATGAAGTTGTCCGTTCATTCTATGATTTTGTACGCGACCATTTGGGCTATCGTCTGAATCTTCAAAGTGAATCGAAAGTAGAAGCAAAAGGTGGAAACTTGGAATACGATCTGACGATTACAAATACCGGTTTTGCTACGGTGATTAATCCGAAAGAGGTATATCTCGTATTGGTTTCCGAAAGCGGCCAGGTAGTGAAAGAATTCAAACTGGATGTGGATCCTAAAACCTGGATTCCGGCTACCGAACAGGAACCGAATCAGGCTGCGAAATACACTATCAAAGGAAGTGTGGCAGCCGGTGTGAGCGGAACCTATAAAGTGGGAATCTGGATGCCCGAAAAAGTAGCCGATTGGAAATACAATTCGGTATATGCCATTAAGTTTGCTAAAACAGAGAATGTGACTCATTGGTATGATGATGCAGACAAATATGCCGTGAACCTGTTCGGAACAGTTACATTCTAAAAATAAATTGATGAATACTTCCGACCGTATAGAACAGATCTCATGTTGCGGTCGGAGTATTTGAAACTCACATCTTATTTGAATGAAGATGAACAAAAATCATAAAACCGTACTTGTTATACTTAACATCATAGTATCATTTCTAATTTCATCCTGTTCCTCCCCCAAGGAACAGGTTAGAATAGGAAATGGTACTTTTACTATCGAGGGAAAGGATATTCAGTTGATTTGTGGAGAAATGCACTATCCCCGCATTCCGCACGAGTATTGGCGCGACCGCCTGAAGAGAGCGCGTGCGATGGGTCTGAATACGGTGTCTGCCTACGTCTTCTGGAACTTCCATGAACGTCAGCCGGGAGAGTTTGACTTCAGTGGACAGGCTGATATTGCGGAATTTATCCGTACGGCACAGGAAGAGGGACTGTATGTGATTCTTCGTCCCGGTCCGTATGTATGTGCAGAATGGGATTTCGGAGGTTACCCGTCGTGGCTGCTGAAAGAAAAGGATATGACTTATCGCAGTAAAGATCCGCGTTTTCTGTCCTATTGTGAACGATATATCAAAGAGCTTGGCAAACAACTGTCTCCTTTGACCATCAATAATGGAGGTAATATTATTATGGTGCAGGTGGAGAATGAATATGGATCGTATGCAGCGGATAAAGGGTATCTTGCCGCTATCCGCGATATGATTAAAGAAGCAGGGTTCAATGTTCCGCTATTTACCTGCGACGGTGGTGGACAAGTGGAAGCCGGACATACTGAGGGCGCACTGCCTACATTGAACGGAGTGTTTGGTGAAGATATATTCAAAGTGATAGATAAGTATCAAAAGGGCGGTCCCTATTTTGTAGCGGAGTTTTATCCGGCCTGGTTTGATGAGTGGGGCAGACGACATTCCTCTGTTGCTTATGAACGTCCCGCCGAACAGCTGGACTGGATGTTGAGCCACGGTGTTTCTGTCAGCATGTATATGTTTCATGGTGGTACAAACTTTGAGTATACCAATGGAGCCAATACCGGAGGCGGTTATCAGCCCCAGCCCACAAGCTATGATTATGACGCTCCCTTGGGTGAATGGGGAAATTGTTATCCCAAATATCATGCATTCAGGGAAGTGATTCAGAAATACCTGCCTGCGGGAACAGTACTGCCGGAAGTTCCAGAAGATAATCCGACTACCACTTTTGCAACAGTCGAATTAAAGGAGAGTGCTTCATTGAGAACTGCATTTCATCAGACTACCCAGTCCGAAAATGTGCTGTCGATGGAAGATTTGGGAGTTGATTTCGGATATATTCATTATCAGACCACACTTCAAAAAGCGGGAAAACAGAAACTTGTCATACAGGATTTGCGTGACTATGCTGTGATCCTGATAGATGGTAAGCAGGTAGCCAGCCTGGATCGTCGTTACAATCAGAACAGTATGACCTTGAATGTGTCGAAGACACCTGCCACACTGGAGATTCTGGTAGAAAATACCGGACGTGTCAACTATGGCCCCGATATACTGTTTAACCGGAAAGGTATCACCAGCCAAGTTTTGTGGGGAAATGAAAAGTTGACCGGATGGTCTATTACTCCATTGCCTCTGTATAAAGAAAAAGTTTCGGAAATGGAGTTTGGCGAAACCATCAAAGGCGTTCCTGCTTTCCATAAAGGAACGTTTACAGTAGAGAAGAAAGGTGATTGCTTTGTGGATATGAGTCAATGGGGCAAAGGTGCTGTCTGGGTAAATGGCAAATCTCTGGGACGTTTCTGGAATATCGGCCCTCAACAAACACTCTATCTGCCCGCTCCATGGCTGAAAGAGGGAGAAAATGAAATTGTAGTGTTTGAAATGGAAGATACGGGTAAGCGTGTTTTGCAAGGATTGAATCAACCCATTCTGGATAGTTTGGGTATTGATAAGAATTATCAGAAAGGCCAGCGTCGTGCAGTGGTAGGCACTCCGATTCTGGAAGACGGTGATCTTGCATTAAAAACTACTTTGCAGGAGACTAATGAGTGGCAGTCATTCGATTTACCGGTTGCGACTACTCTTCGCCACTTCTGTATAGAGACTCTGTCTTCCTACACAGAGGATAATCAGGCCTGCATTTCGGAAGTGGAACTGATAGATGATAAGGGACAGCCGATTGACAAAACTAAATGGGAAGTCGTTTATGTAAGCAGCGAACAAGCTGATAAGAACTTGGGAATAGCAGAAAACCTGTTTGATGGAGATATCTCTTCTTTCTGGCATACGAATGCGGCTGTGGAGTCTAACCATCCTCACCGGGTTATTATAGACCTGAAAGAAATTTATAAGGTTTCGGCTTTTCGCGTGAAAGTTCGTAAAGGTTCATTCTTATCAGGAAAGGTGAAAGATATAAATATATATGGTCGTCCACAATTCTTCTTATTTCATTGAATAAAACGTAGTAAATAGATAAAATACGACTCTTAATTATTATATTTGACAAACTGTAAATAAAACTATGTATACACGTCTTTTATTCATTCTATTATTGGGGGCTACATGGATGTGTAGCTGCCAAACCGAACAGTCTCCTGTCAATACATTGGCAGATCGTGTGACGGAAGGTACTTCGAAAGATCGAATTCTTTTTCGGATGATTGCTGATGAAAACAATCCGTTAAAAGATTATTTTGAAATATCTTCTGAAGACGGTAAAGTGCTGATAACCGGAAACTCTGATTTGTCTCTGGCTACGGGGTTGAACTGGTATCTGAAATATGTAGCCGGTATTCATCTTTCCTGGAATAATCTTTCGCAGAAGTTACCGGAAATACTACCGCTTCCACAAGAAAAGATACGTAAGGAGACATCCATGCAGAACAGATATTATCTGAACTATTGCACTTATTCTTATTCCATGGTTTTCTGGGATTGGGAGCGTTGGGAAAAAGAAATAGACTGGATGGCAATGCATGGCATCAATATGCCTTTGAGCATCACCGGAATGGAGGTGGTCTGGTACAATTTGCTGAAACGTTTGGGATACACAACAGAAGAAGTCAATGAATTTATTTCCGGCCCGGCCTTTATGGCTTGGTGGCAAATGAATAATCTGGAGGGTTGGGGTGGACCGAATCCCGATAGCTGGTATCAGCAACAAGAAGCGCTTCAGAAGAAGATCGTAGCCCGTATGCGGGAGTTGGGTATTGAGCCTGTATTCCCCGGATATGCTGGAATGGTTCCCCGTAACATCGGTGAAAAACTCGGTTATCAGATTGCTGATCCCGGTAAGTGGTGCGGATTCCCCCGTCCGGCTTTCCTTTCTACGGAAGATGAACACTTCGATTCTTTTGCCGCTATGTATTATGAGGAATTGGAGAAACTCTATGGAAAAGCCAACTATTACAGCATGGATCCATTTCATGAGGGAGGTAACACGGAAGGAGTAGACTTGGCGAAAACCGGTGCTTCCATTATGGCAGCTATGAAGAAAGCCAATCCGGAGGCTGTTTGGATTATTCAGGCCTGGCAGGCAAATCCTCGGGAAGAAATGATTGCTTCTCTTAATCAGGGAGATTTGCTCGTTTTAGATTTATATAGTGAGAAACGTCCCCAATGGGGAGATCCGGATTCCATGTGGTATCGGGAAAAGGGCTTTGGCAAACACGACTGGCTTTATTGTATGTTGCTGAATTTTGGAGGTAATGTTGGTTTGCACGGCCGGATGAATCAGCTGGTGAACGGGTATTATGATGCTTGTGCACACACTAATGGGAAAATGTTGCATGGAGTAGGAGCAACCCCGGAGGGCATAGAGAATAATCCGGTGATGTTCGAACTCCTTTATGAACTTCCTTGGCGTGAAGAACGCTTTTCTTCCGATGAATGGTTGCAGACTTACTTGAAAGCTCGTTATGGCAGAGAAGTTTCACCGGAAATAATGGAGGCTTGGCGTGCATTGGAATACACCGTTTACAATGCTCCGAAAGATTATCAGGGTGAAGGAACCATTGAGTCTTTGTTATGTGCCCGTCCGGGTTTCCATCTGGATAGAACTTCCACTTGGGGATATTCCAAACTATTTTATGCTCCCGATTCTACTGCAAAGGCAGCCCGGCTATTTACTTCCGTTGCCGACCAGTATAAAGGAAACAACAATTTTGAGTATGACTTGGTAGACATCGTACGTCAGAGTAATGCCGATAAAGGAAATGTGTTACTTGAAGAAATATCACAGAGCTATGACCGAAAGGACAAAGAGGATTTCCGCAAACAAACACAGCAATTCCTGGACTTGATATTGGCACAGGATCGTTTGTTATCTACCCGGAAAGAATTTTCCGTTTCCTCTTGGTTGAATGCAGCTCGTTCTCTGGGAACTACAGAAGAAGAAAAGCGATTGTACGAATGGAATGCTTCCGCATTAATCACAGTCTGGGGAGATAGCATTGCTGCCAATCAAGGCGGACTACATGATTATTCGCATCGGGAATGGAGTGGACTTTTGAAAGACTTGTATTATCAGTGTTGGAAAGCCTTCTTTGAGCAGAAACAGGCGGAGCTGGATGGGAAGCCTGCAGGACAGGAAATAAACTTCTATGGGATGGAGAAAGCCTGGGCAGAGAAGAGTAAGGCACAGACATTGAAGAACTAAATAAAAGCAAGTGATATATAAGTAATATGCACGTAATATATAGCCGGGTATGAAATATTATCCGGCTATATTTGTCTTAGAACCCTTTCATAAAGAATTTCTAATTTCATTGCTAATAGGAAAATTCTTATATTTGCTGCAACTAATACTTAAACACAATAGTTGCAAATGGAATTTACAGAAGAGCAAATACTGTTGAGAGCTTTGTCACGAGGAGATGAGAAAGCTTTTGAGGTTTTGTTTATGCGTTATTTCCCGAGAGTGAAACGTTTTATATCCGGTTTGCTTCAGGATGATATAACGGCCGAGGACTTTGCACAAGATATTCTCCTCAAACTATGGCAGAAGCGTGAGGAGATGGCAAAAATCGAAAATCTGAATGCCTACCTTTATCGGACTTCCCGGAATGCTGTGTACCAGCATTTACGACATATACTTTTGGTGAATGAATATGGAGAAAAGCAACAGGAGAATCTTTCCCGTCAGCAGAATGAGGGTGCGGGAAACATCGAAGAAAATATGTTTGCTGAAGAATTACTGTTGTTGATACAGCATACGGTAGAGCAAATGCCCGCCCAACGAAAAAGAATTTATGAGATGAGCCGTAAAGAAGGCAAAAACAATGATGAGATAGCGCAACTGCTTGCAATAAACAAACGGACTGTAGAAAACCATCTCACACAAGCATTGGCTGATATCCGCAAGATGCTGAAGCACTTTTATCTTTTCTAAATAAAACCACTTCCTATTGACAAAAACTCTTCTTTTATTCTCCTTTCTCAAAAAAAGTAGAAAAAATAGCTTTTAGACTGTGTGTGTATTCTATCTCGTGCATCTTATTAATAAACGGATAAAATCATGAAGAAGAAAAGCATATCAGAACTAATACATTTTTTTGTTCGCCATCCCCTGCAAAACTCCTTGCAGATGAAGTTTTGGCGTTGGCTGGTTTCTCCTGCTGATGCAGAAGATAAAGAAGAAGCTATACAGGAAGAGTGGATGAATATCATCGCTGAACCTGATGAGGCTACCCGGCGTTCATGGTATGAGGTCCGGCGTAAAGCGGGACTTGCAAATCCGATAATAAAACCGCATTGGGAAATCAAACCACTTCTTCGCATTGCTTCTATGATATTAATCCCCTTATTTTCAGTGCTATTATCGTGGTATTATATAAATGATTATACTGATTCTTGCAAATTGGTAGAATATATTGTTCCCATGGGTGAACGGGGAGAATTGACTTTGCCGGATGGGACAAAGGTACAGATCAATTCGGAGAGCAGTATCATTTACCCGAAAAGCTTTCGAGGCGATACACGTACTGTTTATCTTTCCGGAGAGGCGAATTTTGATGTCCATAAGGATAAGAAACATCCGTTTATTGTCAAGACATCTTTGTTATCAGTTCGTGCTTTAGGTACGAAGTTTAATATACAGGCATATTCGGAAGACAGGAAAACGACTACAACTCTTGAAAATGGAAAAGTGCAAATCAATAACCTGCTGGCACCAGACAGCTGTTTTATTCTTACTCCCGGTGAACAACTTGAATACAATCACCTGACTAAGAATTATGAAAAACGAAAAATAGATGTGATGATGGCTTCCGGTTGGACACGTGGTGAATTGAATTTTGTCGATTGCCATCTGGAGGATATTCTGAACACATTGGGACGACATTATAATGTAGAAATAAAGGCAGAACCGCATTTATACACAAATGATTTATATACCATTAAGCTTAGAAAGGGCGAACCTCTTCAAGCAGCAATTCATATTGTAACAATGACCGTCGGAGGTATGGAAAGCAAGGTCACAGACAATAAGGTTGTGATACTGACAGCTGCTTCACCGGCGAATAAGAGTAAGAAAGGAGGTACCCATCCATAAAAAGGTTGGACAAAACTGATCCTTTTGTCCAACCCGAAATAAATACCGTTATCATTTAAAATTTTAGGAAATAGTGAACCTTAAATGTAGTATTCATTTAATATACAAAAGTATGAATTTTAATTCTTATTTTACTATAAAACATACCAGTAATTTGCGTATTTTATTGTTAACCTTATTCTTTATAGTCCCTTTGGGTACTATCTATGGGCAGAATCAGTTGATTACTATTGCCGGAAAAAACATAACTTTGTTGAAAGCTTTTGATGCTATTGAAAGTCAGACTCAATTAAGCATTACTTATAGTCGGACTAAAATAGATGTGAATCGGACATTGAGTGTTGATTTTAAGAAACAAAAACTCTCTATTGTTTTGGATAAGTTGCTCGCGGGAACGGGGTTTACTTACAAGATAGAAAAAGGGTATATCGTTCTGGTTCCCGTACCGGTAAAACAAGAGCAAACGGAAGCAACTTCGAAAAAGATACAAGGAGTGATTGTAGATACGAATGGAGATCCGGTGATTGGTGCCAGTATTCAGGAGAAAGGAGTGGTCGGGAAAGGTACAGTTTCTGATTTGGATGGAAAATTTAACCTGTCAGTTGCGTCAAATGCTGTATTACTGATTTCATATATCGGTTTTCAGTCTCTTGAAGTAAAGGTGGGAAATCGGACAAGCTTGTCTTTGGTATTAAAAGAAGATCATCAGTTGCTGGATGAAGTAGTCGTTATCGGTTATGGAACAATGGAGAAACGTGCTGTGACCAGCTCCATTACTTCCATATCTTCAAAAGATTTAGTGACTGGATTGGGAGGCTCTACCATTGCGACTGCTCTGAAAGGAAAAATCTCCGGTATGAATGTTTCCGAAACTTCCAGTCCGAATGCCTCTGCTAGTTTCCAGCTTCGTGGGGTAGCTTCCATCAATGCTTCTTCTTCCCCTTTGATTGTGATAGACGGAATTCCTGGTGGTGATTTGCGTTCTATCAGTCAGGAAGATATTCAATCCATTGATGTTTTGAAGGATGCCTCTGCAGGTGCTATTTACGGAACAAGGGCAGCTGGTGGTGTCATTCTCGTGACTACCAAGAAAGCGAAAGAAGGTCCTATCACATTATCATATACAGGCGAGCTGTCCACCGAACAAGTTTCCAGAAGACCACAGGTCCTGGATCGCGATGCTTTCGCGAGGTTCGGTGTAGGAACAGATTTGGGAGCGTCTACCGATTGGTACGGTGAACTTTTAAATGAGGGAGCACTTTCCCAGCGCCATGTTGTCACCCTTTCGGGAGGGGGACATACAGCCAGAATATATGCCACTATTATGGCACAGGATCAGAAAGGTATTGCGATAGGCGATAATCGTAAAGACTATTCGGGGCGTATCAATGCAAACTTTAATCTTCTCAATGACTTGCTGGAAATAGGCTTACATACAGAATATCGTGAAGCACATCGGGATCAGCGGAGCAGTAGTTCCTGTTTCGACATGGCATTGAAGATGAATCCAACGGAACATGTTTATGATAGTACTAGTGAAACAGGCTATAATGTATTGGTTGGTGGTAGTGAATATTACAATCCATTAGCGGAAGTTATGCTCAAGCAGACGGATAATGTTGATAAATGGCTCAAGGCGGATGCTACGGTAAAGCTCAATCTGCCTGCCGGATTTTCGGCACAAGCCACTCTCGGCTGGGAAGATCGCCAGTATCAACAGACGCATTATGTATCCGCATTACACAGAACGTCTTTGAATGGAAGTTATAAAGGAAAGGGATTTCACGGATATAGTAAAACAGTCAATGTTTCTTTTGAACCTACCATTAATTTCATGCGTGTTTTTGCAGATGACCATACAGTCAGTGCGGTGGCCGGATATAGCTATTGGGAAAACAATTCTGAAAATTTTGATATGTCTAACTACGATTTCCCTGTGGATGGAGTAGGAGCTTGGGATATGGGAACAGGCAGCTGGCTTTCTGATGGAAAAGCAGCTATGTCTTCTCACAAATATCCTCGTGAACGTCTTATCTCCTTCTTTGGTCGGGCGAATTATAGCTATAAAGATCGCTATATGGTTACCGGAAGTGTTCGTCATGAGGGATCTTCCAAATTTGGAAAGAATCATCGCTGGGGAACATTCTGGGCTGTATCAGGTGGATGGCGTATATCCAATGAAGCCTTTCTGCATGATGTCAGTTTTCTTGATGACCTCAAAGTACGTGTCGGTTATGGTGTGACGGGAAATAACAATTTCTCTGCAGGAGCATCCACAGCCATGTACTCCTCCAATTCAATGTGGCCTTATAACGGTACATGGATCACTTCTTATGGACCGGCTCGTAATGTCAATAATGACTTGCATTGGGAAAAGAAAGCAGAGCTTAACATCGGTTTGGATTATGCGTTTCTGAATAACCGGCTTTTTGGAAAGTTCGATATATATAAAAGAAGAGTTTCCGGAATGTTATACAATATCAGTGTACCCAATCCTCCCGCCGTTTACGAGAAAACGACCATGAATTATGGTAATCTTGAGAATACCGGATGGGAGTTTGAGATTGGCGGAGTGCCTGTTAAAACGAAAGACTTTAACTGGACAACTACCATGCGTCTATCCCATTCTTCTTCCAAAATTACCTCTTTGTGGGGGAATAATACTTACCAGGATCGTGTAGGATTCCCGTCACCGGGAACGAACGGATCAGCCGGAAGAATTGAAGCAGGAACAAAGATCGGAAGCTATTATATCTGGAAATATGCCGGTATCACGGATAATGGAAGATGGCTTCTGTATGATAAGAACGACAATGTGATTCTTAGCGATAAGAAGACCTATGATGACAAGCGGTACATCGGTAATGCTATTCCTGCATTGATGGTATCATGGGATCATACCTTCACTTACAAGAACCTCTCTTTAGGTATCAACCTGCGTAGCTGGATCGATTTCGACGTGTTTAATACCATAAATATGTACTATGGACTTTCTGAAGTAGCAGGCCAGAACGTTCTTCGCAATGCGTACATTGACAACCGGCACATCAAAGAAGTAAAGCAGCTTTGCGATTACTGGCTTGAGGACGGCACTTTCTTAAAGATAGACGCCATTAGTCTGGGATATTCTCTTAACATGAAAAAGTGGCAGAAATATATAGATAAGATTGATCTTTACCTGACCGTCCGGAATGTGGCATGTTTCACGAAATATTCAGGACTTAATCCGGAAGTGAATGTCAACGGACTGGACCCTGGTTATGAATGGTTTAATAATATTTATCCTGAAACTCGTAGATATACCGTTGGTATGAAAATCCAATTCTAATATTAAAGTACCTATAAACTAATAAAATGATATGAGACGAAATATTTTAATCATTATCTCCTTCCTCACCCTTCTGGTGTCATCCGGTTGTACAAATCTGGATGAGAAGTGGTATTCCGAAGTCACTCCGGACACTTATTTCACGTCTAAGGAAACTGTTTATTCTTTCTTGGTACGCTCTTTCACACATTGGCGTTGGTTTCACGGATTCGACCGTGCCACTCTTCAAGAATGTACAACAGATGAGATGTGTGTCACACAAAAAGGAATACATTACAATGATGTCAGATATTCCCAACTGCAGCATCACGACTGGACACCTCTTCACCCCAACAACGAAGAAACCTGGCGTGGGGTAGGCATGGGAGTGGCAATGGCTTTAGCTTGTAAGGAAGACTTATCCGGTGTGGATTATGTATCACTGGGCATGACGGAAGAATTGAAAGCAGATCATCAGATGCAACTTCAGACATTGGTTGCCTATTTTTATCTGCGGGGACTTGATTTCTATGGGGGTATGCCTATTTACCGGCGCTCTACTACCGAGGAAGTTCCACGTTCCACTGCACGCGAAACCTTTAATTATGTGGAAGAACTGTTGCTTGCCGCTATTCCCAAATTAGAGAAAAAAAGAGCAGATATGCTGGAAGAAGGCTATTTACGTCAAGGAACTGCCGCCGCCCTTCTTGCTCAGTTATATTTTAATGCGGAAGTCTACATGGGAGAGAACCGTTTTGCTGAATGTGCGCAGGTCTGCCAGGATCTATTAGATGGCAAATACGGTTATTACGAATTGGAGGAAGACTGGTTCGGTCCTTTCACTTTCGACAATAATAAATCTAAGGAAGTAATGTGGTCTGTTCAGTCGCAATATGCAAAAGGCACTTTGTTTCAATGGCAGTTCGAACGCTATAATCATTATAATGCAAAGAACTATTTTGATCTAAGCGGCTATTCCTCTACTAATGGTATGCATCTTCAGCCGTCTCTTAAACCCAATGGGGATCCCTATACGGATAAGCTCGGGCGACCCTTTGCCAAATTCAACAATAAAGATCTTCGTAAAAAATTGTACTTGTATAAAGGGAATGGAAAATACGAAGGAATGTTCCTTTATGGAAAATTACAGCGTACATCAAGAAGTGGTACAGAGGTGAAGTGTACGGGACTGTACGAATATCCGGGTGAGGTTCTTGAATTTGTCGATCAGGTGGCACAATTCAAGAAAGTGAAAGATGGAGAATATTCTTCAGTGAATGAGCTTCCCTCCAATATAAGTACTGGGGAAGAGAATTCCGGAATACGTTTGTGCAAACTACCGGTTCCCGACAATATCGACAAAACCATTGCTTTTAATCCGGATTATCCGGTTATTCGTTTTGCTGAAATCTATTATATGCTTGCTGAATGTAAATATAGAAGCGGCTATAAAAAAGAAGCAGCCAATCTTTTCAATGAAGTGCGTAAACGCAATTTCGAGAATAAAGCCGATCCTGATCCGGTGACCGAAACGAATATCGACAAGTACCGGATTCTTGATTAGTGGATGGTCGAGTTTCTGGGTGAACAGCGTCGTCGTACCGATCTTCGTCGTTGGGGGTTGTATACAACAGGTTCTTGGTGGGATCATAAACCTACTAACGACGATCATTATGAGCTTTTTCCTATTCCGGAAAAGTCAATTTCTGTCAGCAATGTCTTGAAGCAAAATCCGGGATACGGAGGCGGCAATGAAATGACTAAAGAAGAAGCCGGTATCTATAGTGTGAAACAAATCGATTAATCAACTATTAAAGAATAATATAATGAATAGCAAGATATTTTTTTTAGGAGCCATCATGTTGCTGCCTACATTCGCAAGTTGCCAACAAGAAAAGCCTTTTCCTGATGATGCAGTAGATAAAGTGTATGAATACCTTCCGGAGTGGCAGGCAGGTTATTTGGATATTCATCAGATTAGTACCGGAAGAGGTAATGCAGCCTATCTTATTTTTCCGGATGGGACTACCATGTTATTGGATGCAGGAGATTTAGGAGTACATTCAGGCACACAGGAAATTATGAAAGCAGTGCCTAATGATTCTAAGCGGCCTGCCGAATGGATTGCTCAATATATAAAACATTTCTCATTGCCATTAAAAAATAACGGAGCACTTGATTATGCCTTGCTCACTCACTTTGATACGGACCATATCGGACAGAATGGAAAACTGGCAATCGAAAAAGTAGGACTGGATTACAAACTTACCGGAATCACTCATGTTGGTAATCTTCTCAATATTTCCACTTTGATAGATCGTGGTTATCCTACTTATGATTATCCGACAGCAGCTAAAGTCTCTGGTGCTCATATCTCAAACTATAAATTATATGTTGCCGCTCGTGACAGGGAAGGTAAAAAGAATGAGGGATTTGTAATAGGAAGCAATAGTCAGATCAAACTCTTGAAAGATCCGGGCTCTTATCCTACATTCGAAGTACGTAATATCGTGGGTAATGGTAAAATTTGGACAGGTAGCGGAACAACAGCCAAAGAGCTTGTGCCTTCTACAGCCTCTTCAAGTGAACAGTTGAACGAAAACCGTTGCAGTTGTGGAATTCGTATCACATACGGTAATTTTGATTATTTCTCCGCAGGAGATATTCTAGGCGTAGAAAAAGCACCGGAATGGTTTGATATAGAAACGCCGGTAGCCAGATTGCTCGGTGAGACGGATGTGGTTGTTGCCAATCATCACGCTTATTCTGATGCTATGTGCGATACCTACATTTCCCAAGTGAAACCACAAGTCTATGTAATTCCCGTATGGGATTACTATCACCCTCAACCGGCAACGTTGAGCCGGATGCTGTCTCAAACTCTTTATCCTGGTGAACGGTCGGTTTTTGCTGCCGGTATGGTAGACAGTAACAGGAGCAGACTGGGTGAAGACGGCTTGAAGATAAAGCCTGCCGGACATGTTGTTACGCGTGTTTATCCGGGTGGAGAGAAGTTTCAGATCTTTGTATTAAATGATCGGAATGAAGCTTATGAGATACTATATAAAACAGGTGAGATTAAATCTAATAATTGATGAACATGAAAATTAAAGATTCAATAGTCTGGACAGCTTTTCTGGCTGTGATGGCAATCATAATGTTTCCGTCATGCTCTGACGAACATGAAGCCGGTATATTGGAAATAACAAATAATGAGATTATTCTTCAGGCGGAAGGTGATCCGGTTCAGGTGGAGGTGAAGTCCAATACCGAGTGGCGAATTGATTTTGTAGAATCAACCTGGTTCTCTACGGATATACGTGGAGCCCAGTCATCAAGAACTTATTTCACTGTGACTTATGATGAGAATATCAGTGATTCCGAACGTTTCTGTGATATTCGTGTGTTTACGAAAGATGGTAAGACTGCGGATGTAATCAAGATAAAACAATTATCCCGTTATCCATTTATTGTTCCTGCCAGTGATAAGATGGAGCTGTTTACTAAAGGAGGTGAATATGAAATGGAAATCTCTACCAATGTGCCCGAAACGGATATCGTTATTACGCCAACGGTGAACTGGGTGCAGGAGTATAGGATAAGTGATGGAAAGCTTTATTTTAATACGGAAACAAATTCGCAATCACCCCGTACAGGAAGTATTGTGTTGAGTTATGACGATCAGTACCAGCGTAAGGTCACGGCTACCATTAATCTCTCGCAAGCATATTCTGAATATGCGAATGCGGAACTTGTCAGTTATCCAACCGTACATGGTTATGCTGTCGGTGGAATTACTAACAATGTATATGTTGAAGGAACCATCGTAGCCAATGGCACTTCGAAGAACTTCCCGAGCAATCGCTATGTCATTCAGAATGAGGCAGGAGAGACAGTTGTGTTTGAGTCCGAATCTTTAATTACGTTTGCACAATTTGCCAAAGTGTCATTGTGTCTGAAAGATGGAATGATAAGAGAAGAATCAGAGGGTAGCTTTACTTATAGACTGATTAGCGGTATCACTGCTGCCCACGTAATCAGCTCGGAACTTTCTACCTTCACAATTCCTGAAAGAACGATTGCTGAACTTACGGATAATATGGTATTTAGTCTTGTGACCCTGAAAGATGTCGAGATTGCATCTCCGGTAGGTGCATTCACTAATTTCAAGACTACTGACCCGGGAGCTGCCGATCGTAAGATTAATAAAAACTATTGGGTAGAAAAGTTCCCTGCATATTACAGATACTATCCGACCTGTATAAGAGATAAAAACGGTTCTAATACATATATGCTTACTGCGTTTGAAGCTCCTTATGCTCACGAAACACTTCCTAAAGGTTCGGGAAGCATAACAGGAATGGTGGCGAAAGTGAAACTTACAAATTTCGACATCTCTGAAAGCCGGTTATGTATTCTTCCGCTTAACAGAGAAGATATTAACATCAGTGATATAAACGAGATCACTGATGTGCTTGTAGAATGGGATTGTAATGTACCCGATTGGAAAGAAATAGGCTCTTCTACTTTTACGGATTACCATCCTACGGGTGGCGAGGCATCGCAGGCGAATGCTCTTCTTAGCAAAGACGGAAATAAATATTTCCAGCAAACCTATGCAGACTACATTCTGGGATTCCAGGATGATTTCAGAGGAGATGTTAACCTTAACACGACCGATGGATACTATGGTCGTATGCGAGGCGGTGCTTTTAATAGTAAACCGTGGTCTACAAGTTCATATTTCTACGTAGACAAAATATCGACAGTAGGTATTTCTACATCCTTGTCTCTTCAGGTTGAAATGAATGCAAGTTGGGGAGGTGGCCCTGTTGCAGTGGTTGAATATGCTTATTCGATGAATGGTGAATGGATTAAAGTAGATAATTCAGAGTTTACCATTCTGGGACAGTTTGATAGAACGGCTGCAGGTGGACAGACGGAGAAGAACATTCCTGGTTATAAAGTCTATGACTTTAAGTTGCCGGATGCCTTATTGAACCGTGATAATATTTGCATCAGATTGCGACCGGTCAGACTCCCGGCAGGGGTATCCAGCTTCATGCCGCTTAGACTTGCTAATATCTCAATCAAATACAACAAATAATCAATAGGGAATATATATAAAATAATCGGAAGCAATAAAGGACATATCCTGATTGCTTCCGATTATCTTTTTATATGTGGATCTTGAACGATCTCTATTCAAAAAGAACGATATCTTATTTCTCCAACAATTCTTCTTTATTTTTCCAACAAATCCTTTAAGAAGTCGTCCAACTCCTTATCCAACCCTTTCAGCAATTCATCATTCACCAGTATGGTATCGTCGTCAATCAACAGCAATTCTGCTACGGTTTCTTTCTCTTCATCTACCAAAACGAAAGAATAAGGTTTCAGAATAGTCACTTTGTCGAAATCTCCGGCATCCTTCATTCTGCAAAGAATGTTGCGAAGAGAAGGTTCCACGTTTTCAAGGAAATCATCCCCTTCATAAGTAGCCCATTCTTCGATCATGATGTTTGCCAGTTCTTCATCATCATCGTTGTAAATATTAAGTTGTCCCGATGCCTGATCCGGTTGGAGATGGATATCGGTTACAACTGTTTGTTCACAGCTACATACATATTTAGCGACTGCCTTTTGGATAGCCGATTCGATAATAGATAATGATTGTTGGCTCAATTTCATGGGTTCCTTCTTTTTATAAGTTCAAAGGTATAAAAAAAATAAGATTTGATACACAATTTCCTTAAAAATCATCATTAAATCGGCTCATTTGCAATTTTAACTTGGGTAATTGAGCATTTCTCTCCTTTAGTTCAGCTAAATACAAAGTAGTAAGATAATAATTCGGCACATCATCAATGGTAGCTTGAGGGCTATCTGTGATGTTCTTTTTATCTATTTTTTTAGCTAGTTGTTGTGCCTTTTCTGCCCATTCTTCTGCTTTAGCCAAACTATCTTTCATTTCGTAGTAAACAGCAATGTTGAGAGCTGCCCGCATTTTTTTCTTTTGGTTCTTGGTACCTTCGAAAGCCTGACGCCAAAGTTCGTATGCGTCGTCCCATGAATTTTCGCGTACATAAATGGCAGCGTCACGCATAGGAACCGAACCACCAGTATAAAGATACCGTGTTCCTTTTTTCCAAATAGGGACAATATTTTTCACCGGAACCGTTCCTGCGAATGCTGCCGCTTCTTCCAGCATCTGCTTGTCGGGAATCATGCGAGTGGCGGCTTCTATGGCTGTACCTCCAAACTCTTCCCAAAAAATGCTATCATTAGGATGGAGCGTAGTCATCGGTCTGCTGCGTTCGGGAAGATAAACTTTCACCGTGGGATAAACTTTCACGTCTACTGCTCCTTGAAAGCAGTTGAACTCATCCAGATAGCGGACAGTCTTTGTTGCTTTGAGTTGCAGGTTTTCCAGCGCAATAATAAAGTCCACTCCCAAGTTAGAAGCCAGTTGACGCACTTCCTCTTGGCTCAATGTACTTTCGCGGGCCAGTTTATCATTGGCGCGTAAGGCAGAATCACAGATAACCACCTCATCGAAGTAGTTCTGCTGTGCTATTTCTTCTGCCAATGATTCAGTGGCTGTCTTAGGATCTCCATTGGCATAAGCTGTTGCACGACTTATCAATGGTGTACCTTCTTTAATTTTTTCAGTCTCTGTTATCAGTTTATTATCCGGGGCGTCGCTGGTGTTATTCACAATAGCTACTTTTCGGAGTTGCGGAGGAAAGCTCAAGTCGGCAGGTTGCAGATAATCAATGGGGATCTGTTCCAGACTCTGACAGCTACCCAGAGTCAGCAGGAATAAAACGATGAAAACCAGTGAATAAGATTTTGCCATAGTTTTGTTCTATTTAGTAATTTGAACAAAAGTACAACTTTGGAAGAATAAAAGAAAGTCTCAAACAGTTTTTAACCGTTTGAGACTTTCTTTTATAAGTTGAATATAGAGAGACTATGCCATAAAGCACATTACCCTACAATTTCCAACCTTTAATTTTTAATTATTAATTAATCAAAGGTTCTTTCCGTGGCAGTTTTTATACTTTTTCCCGCTTCCGCATGGACAAGGATCGTTACGACCTACTGTCTTCTCTGCACGAATCGGTTCACGTTTCTGCTGTTCACGAGTATCCTGACTTGCAGCAGCCTGCTGGTTCGGATCACTCAAATTTTCTTTGTTTTCGCGATACTTGCTCATATCCTGGCGTTGTTCAGGAGCAGCCTGACGCACTTCTACACGGCGTGCAGCTGATTCATCCGGAGCTTCCTGTACAGGAATTTGTCCACGCATCAAAATAGATATAGTCTGGTTATTGATCTTGTTCACCATAGCGTCAAACAAAGTCACAGATTCCAGTTTATAAATCAATAGCGGGTCTTTCTGCTCGTAGCTTGCATTCTGTACGGAATGTTTCAGTTCGTCCAGTTCGCGCAAGTTTTCTTTCCATGCTTCGTCGATTACGTGGAGCAAGATTGATTTCTCGAACGACTTCACCACTTCTTTAGATTCCGATTCGTAAGCCGCTTTCAGGTTACAAGAGATATTATACATCCGTTTACCGTCTGTAATAGGAATCAGGATGTTTTCGTACATGTGTCCCTGGTTTTCATATACCTGTTTGATAACCGGGTTAGCGATCTGTGCCAGACGTTCAGTTTTGCGTTTGAAGTTATCCATCGCAATGTTGAAAGTCTTTTCGGCCAACTTTTCTTTTTTCTCGTTACGGAATTCTTCTTCAGTGAACGGAGTTTCCATTGCTAATGTCTGAAGCAGTTCCATTTGGCAGCCTTCATAATCATTGTTTTCGATAGCATTGGCACAACGGTCCCAGATCATGTTCACGATGTCCATACCGATACGTTCACCCATCAAAGCGTGGCGACGTTTGGTGTAAACCACTGTACGTTGCTTGTTCATTACGTCGTCATATTCCAACAGACGTTTACGAATACCGAAGTTGTTTTCTTCCACTTTCTTCTGTGCACGTTCGATAGAATTGGAAATCATCTTGTGCTCGATCATTTCGCCTTCCTGGAAACCAAGTTTGTCCATTACGCTGGCAATACGGTCAGAAGAGAACAGACGCATCAAATCGTCTTCCAGTGATACGAAGAATACAGAAGAACCCGGGTCACCCTGACGTCCTGCACGACCACGCAACTGGCGGTCTACACGACGGGATTCGTGACGTTCCGTACCGATAATTGCCAAACCGCCCGCAGCCTTCACTTCCGGACTTAACTTGATGTCGGTACCACGACCAGCCATATTGGTAGCAATGGTTACTGTTCCGCTTAAACCGGCGGTAGCAACGATGTCCGCTTCTTTCTGGTGCAGTTTGGCGTTCAATACCTTGTGCTCAATCTTACGCATGGTAAGCATCTTGCTCAACATTTCGGAGATTTCTACCGAAGTAGTACCCACCAATACCGGACGTCCTGCTTGAACCAATTTTTCGATTTCCTCGATAACAGCTTTATACTTTTCGCGTTTCGTCTTGTAAACGCGGTCGTTCATATCCTTTCTTGCAATCGGACGGTTGGTCGGGATCACGACTACGTCCAATTTGTAGATATCCCAAAGTTCGCCTGCTTCCGTTTCAGCAGTACCGGTCATACCGGACAGTTTGTGATACATACGGAAGTAGTTCTGCAAAGTAATGGTAGCGAAGGTCTGTGTAGCAGCTTCCACTTTCACACGTTCCTTAGCTTCGATAGCCTGGTGCAATCCGTCAGAGTAACGACGACCTTCCATAATACGACCGGTCTGTTCGTCTACAATCTTCACCTGACCGTCGATTACTACGTATTCATCGTCTTTTTCGAACATCGTGTAAGCCTTCAACAGCTGATTGATGGTGTGTACACGTTCCGATTTGATGGCATAGTTAGTCAATAACTCATCCTTCTTTTCAAGCAGTTGCTCGTTGGTCAGATTCAGGTTTTCCAATTCTGAAAGTTGTCCGGCGATATCCGGAAGCACGAACAATGTCGGGTCTTCAGAGTTACCGGTAATCAGGTCTACACCCTTATCAGTCAGGTCTACGCTATTTAGTTTTTCGTCAATTACGAAGTACAGCGGATCAGTCACTTCATGCATACGCTTGTTGTTCTGTTCCATGTAGATCTCTTCCGTCTTGAGCATACCTGCCTTGATCCCCTGTTCACTAAGGAACTTAATCAACGGTTTGTTTTTCGGCAATGCTTTATGACTGCGGTATAGAGCGAGGAATCCTTCTTCCACCTCTTTCTTATCGTTGGATGCGATCAGTTTTTTTGCTTCGGAAAGATATTTGGTAGCCAGTACCTTTTGTGCTTCTACCAGACGTTCCACTAGCGGACGGAGTTGCTCGAACAACTGGTCATCGCCTTTAGGTACAGGACCGGAGATAATCAACGGAGTACGTGCGTCGTCAATCAATACCGAGTCGACCTCATCGACGATGGCATAATTGTGCTGACGTTGTACAAGGTCTTTCGGGCTGATAGCCATGTTGTCACGCAGATAGTCGAAACCGAATTCGTTGTTTGTACCGAAAGTAATATCCGCCAGATACGCCTGACGACGTGCGTCGGAGTTCGGCTGATGACGGTCGATACAATCTACGCTTAAACCGTGGAACATGTAAAGAGGACCCATCCATTCGGAGTCACGTTTGGCGAGGTAATCATTCACGGTAACTACGTGTACGCCGTTTCCGGTCAATGCGTTGAGGAATACCGGGAGTGTAGCCACCAATGTTTTACCTTCACCGGTTGCCATTTCCGCAATCTTACCTTTATGCAGAACGACACCACCAAAGAGCTGTACATCGTAGTGAACCATGTTCCACAATGTATCGTTACCACCGGCTACCCAGTGATTCTGATAGATGGCCTTGTCGCCTTCGATGCGTACGAAATCTTTTGTAGCAGCTAGTTGACGGTCGAAGTCGGTAGCCGTTACAACGATTTCTTCATTTTCTGTAAAACGTTTGGCAGTAGCCTTTACGATAGAAAAAGCAACAGGCAGTACTTCGTCCAGTGCTTTTTCATATTTTTCCAGAATTTCTTTTTCTGTCTTATCGATTTGTGCGAAGACTTCTTCGCGGTCTTCCAGTTCGAGAGTTTCAATGCTTGCCTTCAACTCTTCCACCTTCGCACGTTCAGCAGTAGCCGATTCATGGATATATTTTTTGAGTTCTTCCGTTTTGGCACGGAGGGCGTCGTTGTCTAGTTTTTCAATCTCCGGGTAAGCAGCTTTGATCTTTTCCACCCAGGGCTTGATTTCTTTCATGTCTCGTGTGGATTTGTTTCCGAAAACCGAGCTTAAAAATTCATTAAATCCCATGTTATATTATTTAGTTTATTATTTATTTCAATTTCAACGCGGATTAACGCCGATTTACGCAGATTAAAGGAAAGATTAAATTGGATTTTTTTTAATCCGCGTAAATCTGCGTTAATCTGCGTTGGGGAATCTTTATATCAAGAAACCTCCGCAAAGTTACATTAAAATGCTGATTTATTTATGTTTTGCTCCCTGTTTTTGTGAGTAAATTTTTACCGCAGGTCGGTAATAGGAGCAGAAGTACAGGCGTTGGGAGCCCGGATGCGCATAAAATGTGCCAGTGTAGGCGCAATATGGTCGATGGTTACAGGTGTCTGGATAATGGCCGGTTTCACGGAATGTCCCATGAAAATCAGCGGTGAGGGAATATAGGAATGACGTACCACCTTGTTGTCGCCGCCGTTTTCGTTGACGATAGTCCATCCGGGGAGGACATCGATTACGAGGTCACCCGAACGTTTGCGGTGGTAGCCGTTACGTATTTTGTAGATTTCCGGAGTCCATGAACCCAGCAATAGCCGGTTAGCCGAATAGGCTTCGTTCACTCCGCTGAACTGCATCAGGAATTCTGCTGACTTTTGTTGGATCTCTGCCAGATTCAGTTCTTTCTTTTCCAATAACTTATGATTCAGATAAATCTGCTGGTTATGGTGAGCTTCCACATACTTTCCTTCGCCATACGTAGCCATCAGGTACATATTCAATAGAGCCGCACAACGGTTGAGGTAAAACTCTCCGCCGGGCACTTTGTACAATCCCGAATCAGGCGATTCGCTGTCTATATATCCGGTGGAAGTGACGAAAATAAGTACATTTTGCAGTCCTACTTTCTTATCAAGAACTTCGAGCAGGTCGGCAATGCTGCGGTCAAGACGCACGTAGGTGTCTTGTATTTCCATAGCACATTCCTGTACGGATTTGTGCGCATAGTTTCCAGCATAATAAGTGAGTGCCAATAAGTCAGTAATGTCATCCATGCCGATGGAGCTTTTGTTCAATGCTTCTTCGGCAAGCGCATTCACTTCATCATTCACAAAAGGGCTGGCGATGAAGCGGCGGTATTTATTACTGCGGTCATCATCGAATTTATATTTGAAGAGCATATCCCGCCAATCTGGCAGGAAAGTGTACATGCCCCGGGGAAATATGGGTTCCCATGTCATACCGGCAATACGGAAATCGATCGCTTGACGGTCGTTATATTGGCTTGCCCACCACGGAAACTCTCCATAATAGGTGGTTCCACTCCATTTTCCGGTGTTGGGATTGAGCCAAAAAGCAGCGTTTCCGGCATGTCCGGCTGCAAAAAGTGCGGCATCGCAATCAGGTGCAATGGCATATACGAGTCCTTTGCCTTGTGTCGCTATTTTCAGCTCGTCGGCAATGGTTGAAGTCAGAAGTTTGGTGGGGGCGACAGTCTGGTCGGTGTAATACCCCATAAATGCCGTGTCGTCTGTGCTGTTGACGGGGCGAAGGGTAGAGGCATCCATCCAGCGTTGAGAAATAATTCCGTTCATGGAAGGCGTCGTACCGCTATAAATAGCCGCTATGGCAGAAGCGCGGTCTATACCGCAGAAGGTATATTCGGCATTATGGAACACTCTTCCCTCTTTCCAAAGACGTTTGAAGCCTTTCTCACCGTAGAGTGACGAAAAAGCTTCCAGATAGTCCGTACGTAATTGGTCAATCGTCAGCCCTACCACTAATTTAGGGGCGGCAGGTAGTGACTGGGCTTGTAGCCCGGTGAAAGTCAGTACGGTGATGAGGGAAGTTAGTAGTCCTTTCATTATTTCTTTTTAGATGTCACAATCAGATTGCTCGCTGAACGTATCAGCAAAACGAGTGCCAAAGGTACAACAGCAAAGTCAAATCTTTGCGGAATTACCGGAAAAAGCACTATAAAAAGTGTTAAAACCGCCAGATTCAGGGTTAAATACCAACATTTCTTCCCTTTTCGGACACAATATATAATGTATGGCAAGAAAAGAAGTTGCCCCGGATGGAATACCAGTAATAGGAAATTAGAGTTGACTGCCGGGTGTTGGGAGAAGAGTGCGAGAAATGCAAGGACGCATCCCACAATACCTGCTATACCAAAAAGGAAGAGGTCGATTCCCCATAATCCGGTTCTCCGGCGGATTCCATAGATTGTGGCGGCGGTTGTCAATATAAATAAGAGTAAGGTGCATTGAAGCGGAGTAGGCATCCAGCCGCTTTCATCCGGTTCGGGAGTGGCATCGACTACCAGCTCGTTGGCCGTTATGAGTGGACGCTGGATAGAATCGCTTTTAATTTGTGCACCGTCGAAAGCATCCATCAGGTAGAAAGGGGCAAACATCATCTGACGTTGTGTGATGGGCTGGTCGGCTTCACTTCCGATACAGAGATCAATGCCGAAACGTGCCCACGGATGTCCTTTGCAATACTGATGTACAATGTCGCGGAAAGTGAGGGAGCCATCCTGTGGTTCTGCGGGATAAATCACTTTTCCTGCAATGCTTTCTTCTATCTTGTCCCGGGGGCGGGTAGCACAATTGTCGTAAAAGAAATTATAACGGTATACCCGGTTTTCCGGACGATAGTTTTCTTGTAATAACCGGATCAGTTCAGTCTTTTCTTCATCGGTCAGATTGAGCGTTTGCTGCCATACGCTGCGTCCGAAAAATGCGTATTCAGCTGCAAAACGTTCATAATCCGTTGCTCCCAGTTGGTAGTCTGTTTCTCCGAGCGAGAAGCGGAAGATGAAGTTGGGAGTGTTGAAACTGAACAGTCCGTAGTTGAATACAACGTCAATCCCTTGTGAAGGATTTTCGTAACGGATGGCAGTGTGTCCGAATAGGGAATAT
Organism: Bacteroides sp. LFL-34; assembly: GCF_027257075.1. NCBI lineage: Bacteria > Pseudomonadati > Bacteroidota > Bacteroidia > Bacteroidales > Bacteroidaceae > Bacteroides > Bacteroides sp. LFL-34. The sequence goes on from NZ_JAPQKZ010000030.1 coordinate 68,835, forward strand.
ATTTCCTCTCCGGGGGCACAAGTCAACAGACTCAAACGGATGGAGTCGTTGTTGTTGGCAGATGCTTGTCCGGTGGGCAGAAGCAACAGGAAGAAGGAGAGGATGATGTATGAGAAAAACCGTTTCATTAGCTGGTTCGTTTTATTTCGGTGGCAAATATAGAAAGAATAGTTGGATTCGGGAAAACGGAGCCTCTATTTTATCAGAATAAAGGCTCTATATGGCTTAAACAGAGGCGCTGTTTTCTTTAAATGGAGCCTCTGTTTGGGTGAAATAATGTTTCTGCTTGAACGGAAAATCGGTTACAAAATAGTGGAACACTTTTTGGAACGCTGTTTTTTTCTTGTAATCTGTTGCTTATTAGTTGTTTATGATGTAATAAAAAAAGACTGCCGAACGCAAAGTGGAATACATAATAAACAATAAAAGATAATTGATCTATTTAAAAATAGATAGTTCGATTTTTTTGTTTTTGGGGATTTCTAAAATGAAAAAAGAAGATAATTCCTCTTCTATGCTTCAACTTTTCTTTTTTTACTTTACCTTTGCGCCCGCTAAAGAACCAAAAGATTTGAATTTAATAATCGACATAGGAAATACAAAGGCAAAGATTGCTTTCTTCGACGGCGGAGAAATGGTGGATGTAGTAGCTGAATCCAATCAGTCGCTGGGTTGCTTGAAAGCTCTTTGTTCTCAATATCCGGTTGAACAGGGGATTGTGGCTACTGTCATTGATCTAAACGAAAAGGTTTTAGCTGATTTGGCCGCTTTGCCGTTTCCTTTGCTCTGGCTCAATCATCAGACTCCGCTTCCGGTTGTCAACCTGTACGAAACTCCCGAAACATTGGGATATGATCGTATGGCTGCCGTAGTGGGTGCTAATGAGCAGTTTCCTCATCGGGATATATTGGTGATTGATGCGGGAACTTGCATTACTTATGAGTTTATTGACTCAAAAGGTCAGTATCATGGCGGTAATATTTCTCCCGGTATGCAGATGCGTTTCAAAGCACTTCATCAGTTTACAGGACGTTTGCCTCTGGTAGACACCAACGGGCGCAAACTCCCGATGGGACGGGACACCGAAACGGCTATACGTGCCGGAGTGATGAAAGGGATGGAATACGAAATTTCAGGTTATATTGAGTCTATGAAGCATAAATATCCTGAACTTTTGGTTTTTTTAACGGGTGGAGATGATTTTTCTTTTGATAGCAGCGTAAAAAGTATCATCTTTGCAGATAGATTTTTAGTGTTGAAAGGATTAAATAGAATTTTAAACTATAATAATGGTAGGATTTAAACACACACTTTGTGCGCTTTTGCTCACGATGGTTACCGGAACGGCAATCGCTCAAAATAATACAAACTCTCCTTATACACGATATGGCTATGGCGACTTGTCCGATCAGAGTTTCGGTAACAGCAGGGCGATGGGGGGAATTGCTTTTGGACTTCGGGATGGAGCACAGATCAATCCGCTGAATCCTGCTTCGTATACAGCCATTGACTCATTGACATTCCTCTTTGAAGGAGGTGTCAGTCTGCAAAATATGAATATTAGCGGTAGCGGTGTGAAACTGAACGCTAAAAACTCCAGTTTTGACTATCTGGCTATGCAATTTCGTTTGCATCCGAGGATAGCGATGAGTATCGGATTATTGCCGTTCTCCAATGTGGGATATTCAGTGTCGGATACACAGGCTGCAACAGATCCTACTACCGGTAATACGGCTGATTATGCCAGAAGCTATACCGGAGATGGAGGTTTGCATCAATTATATGCCGGAGTGGGAGTGAAAGTGCTCAAAAACCTTTCGGTAGGTGTGAATGCTTCTTATTTCTGGGGAGATATTAATCGGACACGTGTCCTTTATTTCCCAAGTGTATCAGGTGCTTATAATTATAATCACCAGTCGGTTGCGTCAGTGTCGAGCTATAAACTTGATTTTGGAGCACAATATACATTCGATATTAATAAAAAACATTCAGTGACAATTGGAGCTATATATTCTCCGAAGTTGAAACTGGGTAATGACTATAGTGTAACGACACAAATGGTTTCAAATTCTACGGGTACAGCGGTTTCTACTACAACATTGAAACCGGATGCAACGTTTGAAGTTCCTAATACATTTGGCGCCGGATTTACATATAACTATGACAAACGCCTGACTGTTGGTCTGGATTATAGTTTGCAACAATGGTCAAAAACGAAATTTGACGTAAATACATCAGATGAAGCTGTACGTGAGGATTTTAATGAAACATATACGTATTGCGATCGTCATAAAATATCAGTGGGTGCGGAATACATTCCTAATTTGATGGGACGTTCCTATTTATCCCATATTAAATACCGTCTGGGAGCTTATTATACGACTCCGTATTATAAGATCGGCGGCAAAGAGGCTACCCGTGAATATGGCGTAACTGCCGGTTTCGGTCTGCCTGTGCCTCGTTCCCGTTCCATTCTTAGCATCAGCGGACAATTTGTCCGTATCAGTGGACAGGAATCGGCTTTTGTAAATGAAAACATCTTCCGCGTGAGCATCGGATTGACGTTCAACGAACGTTGGTTCTTCAAACGCAGAGTGGAGTAATGAGATGAATGTAAGAAAGAATAGACGACTATATAATAACAACTAAAATTTAGATACAATGAAAATTAAAACGCTTGTGGCTATGTTGTTCCTTTCGGCAGGAGCAACCACTGTGGTAGCACAGGATGCGTCTAACTGTAACTCGAACAGTAGTATCTCGCATGAAGCTGTGCGTGCTGGTAATTTTAAAGATGCGTATACTCCTTGGAAAGCTGTGTTGGAAAACTGTCCGACGCTTCGTTTCTATACCTTTACTGACGGATATAAGATTCTGAAAGGCTTGATGGGACAAATCAAGGATCGGAATAATGCAGATTATCAGAAATATTTTAATGAACTGATGAATACGCATGACTTGCGTATTAAATACACAGATGAGTTTCTAGCTAAAGGTACAAAAGTGTCTTCTGCCGACGAAGCTCTGGGTATCAAAGCAGTAGATTATATCGCTTTTGCTCCGAAGATTGATGTGAACCAGGCTTATCAATGGTTGAGTCAGTCTGTAAATGCTGTGAAAGGCGAATCGGCAGGTGCGACTATCTTCTATTTCCTGCAAATGTCTTTGGATAAACTGAAAACGGATCCGAATCATAAAGAACAGTTCATTCAGGACTATCTGGCTGCTTCTGAATATGTAGACGCTGCTATTGCTGCTGAAGCCAGCGAAGCAAAGAAGAAACCTTTGCTGGGTATCAAGGATAACTTAGTGGCTTTGTTTGTAAACAGTGGAACAGCTGATTGCGAATCACTGCAAAACATCTATGGACCGAAAGTAGAAGCTAACCAGACTGACTTGGCTTACTTGAAGAAAGTTATCGACATCATGAAAATGATGAAATGTACTGAAAGCGAAGCTTATTTGCAAGCATCTTACTATGCTTATAAGATGGAACCGACAGCAGAAGCTGCTACCGGATGTGCTTATCAGGCATTTAAGAAAGGTGATATTGACGGTGCTGTGAAATTCTTTGACGAAGCAGTGAACCTGGAAACAGACAATGTGAAGAAAGCTGAAAAAGCATACGCTGCCGCAGCAGTATTGGCTTCTGCCAAAAAGCTGTCTCAAGCAAGAGCATATTGCCAGAAAGCAATTGGTTTTAACGAAAACTACGGTGCTCCATACATCCTGATTGCTAATCTTTATGCAATGAGTCCCAACTGGAGCGACGAACCTGCTTTGAACAAATGTACTTACTTTGCAGTGATTGACAAACTGCAACGTGCAAAACAAGTGGATCCGAGCGTAGCTGAAGAAGCTAACAAATTGATCGGTAGATATTCTGGTCATACTCCGCAAGCTAAAGACCTATTTATGTTAGGTTACAAGCAAGGCGACCGCATCACTATCGGCGGTTGGATAGGAGAGACTACAACGATTAGATAAATGTATGTTGCGAAAACGAAGAAACCGTTTATTGCATAAAAGCATGAGCATAACAATCACCTTCGGGGTGATTGTTATGCTTCTTTTATTATCTTCCTGTGGCGGAAAGAAGAAAGCTATGGGTGAGGCTATCACGGAACGTGATTCCCTTCCGATGATGACAACATTGGGAGTCACCACCCTTATCTCCGATTCCGGAGTGACACGCTACAGAGTGAATACGGAAGAATGGTCGGTGTACGACCGTAAGAAACCATCCTATTGGGCCTTTGAGAAGGGCGTATATCTGGAACAGTTCGACTCTATCTTTCATATAGAAGCCAGTATCAAAGCGGATACTGCCTACTATTATGACAAAGAAAGGCTTTGGAAGCTGATAGGGAACGTAGATATACAGAACCGGAAAGGAGAGCGTTTTAATACGGAACTGCTGTACTGGAACGAAGCTACCCAAAAGGTATATTCCGACAAGTTTATACGTATTCAACAACCGGACAGAATTATTACAGGGCATGGATTCGACTCGAACCAGCAAATGACCATATATACCATCCATAATATCGAAGGTATTTTCTATGTGGATGAGGAAGCAGGTGGTCCGCCCCAACCGGAAACAAAAGCGCTGCCGGATTCAGTGCGAAAAGATTCTGTGAAATAAACTATGAATATTTATATCTCTCTAATTATCACCATGGTCTTCTCAGCCTTCTTTTCAGGAATGGAGATTGCCTTTGTGTCGGTAGACAAACTGCGTTTTGAGATGGAACGCAAGGGGGGAATTACGTCCCGCATTCTTTCCATCTTCTTCAAGAACCCGAATGAATTTATCTCTACCATGTTGGTGGGAAATAATATCGCCCTGGTCATCTATGGTATCCTGATGGCACAGATTATCGGCGACAATCTGCTGGCGGGATTCATTGATAATCATTTTCTGATGGTGTTGGCGCAGACCGTTATTTCTACCCTTATTATTCTGGTGACCGGAGAGTTTCTGCCGAAAACAATCTTCAAAATCAATCCCAATCTGGTCTTAAATGTTTTTGCCATTCCACTGATTATTTGTTACGTCATTCTATATCCTATTTCCAAACTGGCTTCCGGTTTGTCTTGTTTATTCCTTCGTGTCTTTGGAATGAAGATTAACAAGGATGCATCCGACAGAGCGTTTGGAAAAGTCGACTTGGACTACTTCGTGCAAAGCAGTATTGATAATGCCGAGAATGAGGAGGAACTGGATACGGAAGTGAAAATCTTTCAGAATGCTTTGGATTTTTCGAACATAAAAATCCGCGACTGTATCGTTCCGCGTACCGAAGTGGTGGCTGTTGATCTGACAACTTCACTGGACGAGTTGAAAAGCCGCTTCATCGAATCCGGAATTTCCAAGATCATTGTGTACGATGGAAATATCGACAATGTGGTGGGTTATATCCATTCGTCGGAAATGTTTCGTGCTCCGAAAAACTGGCATGAGAATGTGAAGCAAGTGCCGATTGTGCCCGAAACCATGTCCGCTCATAAACTGATGAAACTCTTCATGCAGCAAAAGAAAACGATTGCCGTAGTGGTAGATGAATTTGGCGGTACGTCCGGCATCGTGTCTCTGGAAGACCTCGTTGAAGAAATCTTTGGAGATATAGAAGACGAACACGATAACACTTCCTATATCAGCAAGCAGATCGACGAACGCGAGTATGTGTTGTCCGCCCGCCTGGAAATAGAAAAAGTCAATGAGACGTACGGACTCGACTTGCCCGAGTCGGACGATTATCTGACGGTAGGAGGACTGATTCTGAACCAATATCAGAGTTTTCCGAAGCTGCATGAAGTGGTGCGGGTGGGACGTTATCAATTCAAGATAATTAAGGTCACAGCGACAAAAATAGAACTCGTGCGATTAAAAGTCTTGGAATAATGACGATAATCAAGAAATTTTTAGCCAATAAATAGATGCATATTAGCATTTTTTGTATCTTCGTGCGCTAAAACGACAAAAGAAAGAAATAATAATAAACATAAATCGTATTAATCAAAATGGCAACGTTACAAAACATTAGGTCGAAAGGACCTCTATTGGTGATTGTTATCGGCTTGGCGCTGTTTGCTTTCATTGCGGGTGACGCATGGAAGGTGATGCAGCCGCATCAGGCACATGACGTAGGTGAGGTGAACGGAGACGCTCTTTCCGCTCAAGAGTATCAGAATTTGGTAGAAGAATATACCGAAGTGGTGAAACTCATGCGTGGGGTGACCGCCTTGAATGACGAACAAACCAATCAGGTGCGCGATGAAGTATGGCGTTCCTACGTAAACAATAAACTGATCGAAAAAGAAGCAAAAGCATTGGGACTGACTGTTTCTGCTGCTGAAATCCAGGACATCCTGAAAGCAGGCGTTCATCCTTTGTTGAGACAAACTCCTTTCCAGAATCCGCAAACAGGAAACTTTGACAAGGATATGTTGAACAAGTTCCTCGTGGAATATGCCAAGATGAGCGAATCACAAATGCCGGCACAGTATGCTGAACAATACAATAACATGTATAAATACTGGTCTTTCATTCAGAAAACACTGATCGAGAGCCGTCTGGCAGAAAAGTATCAGGCATTGGTGTCTAAAGCTCTTCTTTCCAATCCGGTGGAAGCACAGGACGCTTTCGATGCAAGAGTGAACCAGTACAACGTGTTGATGGCTGGTATTCCTTACTCTTCTGTAGTGGACTCTACAATCGTAGTGAAAGAATCGGAACTGAAAGACTTGTATAACAAGAAGAAAGAACAATTTAAGCAATATCAGGAAACTCGTGACATCAAGTACATTGATGTACAAGTGACTGCAAGTGCTGAAGACAGGGCTGCTATCCAGAAAGAAGTGGACGAAGCTACTGAACAGTTGGCTACTACTACGGAAGATTATACTTCTTTCATCCGCTCGACTGGTTCGGAAGCTCCTTATGTAGACTTGTTCTATAACAAAACAGCTTTCCCGTCAGATGTAGTTGCCCGTTTGGACTCTGCTTCGGTAGGTACTATTTATGGTCCTTACTATAACGGTGCCGACAATACAATCAACTCTTTCAAAATTGTAGCTAAAGCTGCTGCTGCCGACTCTGTCGAATTCCGTCAGATTCAGGTATACGCAGAAGATGCTTTGAAGACAAAGACCTTGGCTGACAGTATCTACAACGCGATTAAGGGTGGTGCTAACTTTGCTGATCTGGCAAAGAAATATGGTCAGACTGGTGATGCAAACTGGCTAACTTCTGCACAGTACGAAGGTGCACAGATAGACGGTGATAACCTGAAATTCATCTCTGCTATCAACAATGCAGGTGTGAACGAACTGGTGAACTTGCCGATGGGACAAGCAAACGTAATTCTTCAGGTGACTAACAAGAAATCTGTAAAAGACAAATATAAAGTAGCTGTTATCAAACGTGAAGTAGAGTTCAGCAAAGAAACTTACAACCGTGCTTATAATGATTTCAGCCAGTTTATCGCAGCTAATCCGAGTGTAGAAAAGATGGTAGCTAACGCTGAAGAAGCCGGTTACAGATTGCTCGACAGAATGGATTTGAGTAGCTCTGAACACAATATCGGTGGTGTAAGAGGTACAAAAGAAGCGTTGAGATGGGCGTTTGATAAAGCAAAACCGGGTGATGTTTCCGGCTTGTACGAATGTGGCGAAAGCGATCACATGATGGTAGTAGGTCTGGTAGGCATTAAGCCGGAAGGATATCGTCCGTTGAAAGCAGTACAGGATCAGTTGAGAGCTGAAATCGTAAAAGACAAGAAAGCTGAAAAGATTATGGCTGATATGAAAGCTGCCAATGCAACTTCATTCAACCAGTACAAAGAGATGACTAATGCAGTCAGCGACTCTTTGAAGATGGTTACTTTTGCAGCTCCTGCATACGTATCAGCATTGCGCAGCAGCGAACCGCTGGTAGGTGCTTATGCTTCTGCAGCTGAAGTGAATCAGTTGAGCGCTCCTATCAAAGGTAATGCCGGAGTATTTGTATTGCAGGTATACGGCAAGGACAAACTGAACGAAACATTCGACGCAAAAGCAGAAGAAGCTACGCTGACTAACATGCACGCACGTTTTGCCAGCCGTCTGATGAATGATTTGTATCTGAAAGCAAACGTAAAAGATACACGCTTCTTGTTCTTCTAAACAAGTAGCAAGTAATAGATATTAGGCACGGATTACACGGATTTACGCGGTTTAAACTTTTGAGGAAACCGCGAAACCCGTGTAATCCGTGCCTTTTTTGTGCTCGTTTTTTTTGTTTATGGTCTTTGTTATCTGATTAAATTTCCATATCTTGCCAATCTTTATCAATTGGCTTTGCAAAATACTTCATTAACTAATACGAATCTATATTATGACTAAACAACTAGCCCAGTATTCAGTTCCCGCTGAAAATTCACGTGTTATCCGTGTATTCCTTTCGTCAACGTTCAGAGACATGGAGATGGAACGTTCTGCATTAGTCAAACTCTTTAAGGGTTTGCAAGTGAAGGCTGCCAGCCGTGGTGCCACCATTTCATTGGTTGATTTGCGTTGGGGAATCACAGAAGAAGATGCAAAAAGCGGCAAGGTTGTTGAAATATGCCTGAAAGAGATCGTTAACTCCCGGCCTTTCTTCATAGGTATGGTAGGCGACCGTTATGGATGGTGTCCCAGTTATGAAGATTTATCTCAAACTCTCAATGACAGCCTGGAATATCGTTGGATAGAAGATGACTTGAATCATCATTTGAGTGTGACGGAAATTGAAATGCAGTTTGGTGTACTGCGCAATCCCAATCCGTTACATGCCTATTTTTATATAAAACAGTCGGCAGATGATGAACTGTCTTGCTCTGAAGAGGAGTCTCTTAAACTGAAACGTCTGAAAGAGAGTATTTTGCAGCAGGAACGTTATCCTGTGCAAGAGTATGATTCGCCCGATCAGTTGTGTAACCTTGTGGAAGCTGCTTTTACGGAATTGCTTGAACGGGAGTTTCCGGATGTACTGACCGTTGAAGATAATCAAGCATTGCAAGAACAACTGACGCGCAATGAACTCTTATTCAACTATCACCCAATACCTGAAGCAGATCAGGCGTTTGCTGATTTTTTGGCGGCGGATGAACAACGGTGCCTGGTGGTAACGGGCGGTTGCGGTCTTGGCAAGAGCGCTTTGTTGGCTCATTGGAGCGATTTGGTGAACAATGATATGCCGATGATTCCCATCTATCATCGCTTGGATAGTACTACATTGTCTTCTTATCCGGAAACGTTGGCGAGAATGTTAGCTTCCAAATGCCAGAACGCACTCAAGCATCAATCTTTGGGTGAAGAAAATTTGTTCGCGGCGGAAGTTTCAAAAGAACTGGACTCGACCCAAAGCACTGCCAAATCCATCATGGACGCCGTGAAAAACTCGGTTTTGATGGGAGATGCTGGCTTGAACACTTTTTCAGGGAACACACTTCGAAACCTCAAGGAGATTGAAGAAGATTTGAATTCTATCCAAAAGTTCAGTCAGTTGTGGAGTGCGTTGGGTGCATCAAGATATCCTATCATTTTGCTGATTGATGACATCAGTTATCTGAATCCGACTGAAGCATCCCTGTTTTCTTTATTTGCATCTATTCCCCCGAATGTGAAAGTCGTGTTGAGCTTTTCGGCGTCATCCACTGCTTACCTGCCCTTTGTTCAGAATGGCTACGCTCATTTCCAGTTGAATGGCTTTTCACAGGCGGATGCCAAGTCGTTCTCAAAGCAATATTTGTCTACTTACTCCAAGGCTTTGTCTGCACAGCAGGAAGATATTCTTGCTTCGTGGGTGCTGGCTGAACAACCGCGCTGTTTAAGTGTATTGCTCAACGAGCTGGTTTCGTTCGGTCAGTACGATGCTCTCAATGAATATATGCGTGGATATTGCCGGCTCAATGAGGTTGGGCAATTCTATGACAGTGTGCTACGGCGTTTGTCGGCTGATTATGGTTCCGAAGAGATTGGAAGAACGCTTCTGATGCTTTCACTTACTTTAGAAGGATTTACCGAAGATGAAGTGAAGAGCATGGCAGACATTAATCAGATACTTTGGTCGCAGTTGAGAGTGGAAATGAGCAGCTGGCTCACCAACAAAGGAGGACGATATTGCATTGGTGATACACAAATGGTAGAGGCGATCGAACGCTATTTCGCTCAAGATGACGAATGTATAGATGATAGTCGCCATGAAATTATTTCCGCTCTGCTGGATGAGGAAGAGATCCTTTCCCATCCGTTGACTTTTGCCGATTATAACTATCGCATGAAACAGTTCTGCTACCATGATTCGTATCGCTATAAAGTGGAGATTACCTATCAATGCTATAAGATGCAAGAATGGGATATATTGAAGGATTGGATTTGTGATGTGGAGATTTTCGAGATTCTGTATCGCACGAATCGTTCTCTGTTGGAAGATAGCTGGAAGGCGATCATGAACGACAATCCTGAAGTTACGCCTGAAGTCTATGCTGAATTGGACTTTGATGAGATCGATTCTTTTTTAATTCCTGTCATTGCTAATGATATGGCTACTTTCTTGAGCAGTTCTTTCCATCTGACGAAGGCGGCAGCTGCTGTGAGTGAGAAGAGTATGGAAGGTGCTGCCATGCCACTCATTGCCAAGTCGGTATTGAAGATGAATGAGGGATGCCGGTATGCCCGTAATGAAGAGTACGAAACGGCATGCGACTGTTTCCTGAAAGCATTGGTGATGCAGGAAAACATAGTACCGACTCCGGAACTGGAGATTGCCAACACCTGCCGAAATCTAGCTCTGGCATATTACTACAATGAGCAATACAATGAAGCAGTGACCTATTTGAATAGGGCGCTTGATTATCATGCGGCTTCTGCTGATGAGAAGAGTCAGGCAGAAGTCATTGAACTTTCCGAATATCTGGCTTATTGTGATTACTATAAGGATGAGGAAGAGAGGGCTGCCGAGAAATTCCGGAAAGTAGCTGAAATGCACGAGTCGTTGAATGGCAGACTGTCTGGTGGAGTGGCTAAATGTTTGCGTATGCAGGGTAAATGTCTTTATTATATCAAACGATACGATGAAGCATGGATGCTGATGAATCAGGCGTTGGACATTGCTATACAGATAGACAGCAAAAGACAGATCGTCGCTTGTCATAAACAGTTGTATTATCTATGCAGGGAATTCAAACGGATGATGAATGAACGTGGCGATGAGCAGGCGTCTACTTTATTCTTCCGTGAGTCTCTTCTGCATGAAATGTATTTCAGCGAAAAACCGCGTCTGGCGGAACTGACTGTCCGCTACGAGGCATTGAGATGTGATATTATGCAGCAGTATTACATGAATAAAGACTATGATAACGTGATTCGTATTGCAACGTCTTTGGATTTTCACGATGATGCTGACCCTAATGCTTCCTGTCTGGTATATTATTACAAAGCACAGGCTTATGTGAAGTTGGAGAATTATCCAATGGCGAAAGAGGCTTTCTTCAGAGAGCTTGAACTGCGAAAGAAATATCTGGGATGGGAGGAAGAAGATACGATTCTGGCTTGTCAGAACTTAGGGGTTTTGCACAGCTTTTGTAATGAACGGGAAGAGGCGCTGGCTTGTTTCCGTGAGGCGTACGGTTATGAAGTGAAAAAGAATGGCGAGGATTCTGAAATGGCGCAAAAGCTACTTCAATATATCAGCGTGGTTGAATCATAACGGAGGCATACTTCCCTTTTTTGTTAACTTTTACATTCCTGCTATACGGAAATCGACTTTATTTCCTTACATTTGCAGATATAAACTATCAACAGAAAGAAGAATGTCTAAATATCCCCTTTTAGGAATGACTCTTGTAGAGCTTCAATCATTGACAAAAAGACTGGGTATGCCCGGCTTTGCTGCCAAGCAGATTGCATCCTGGCTTTACGAAAAGAAGGTAGCCTCGATTGATGATATGACTAATTTGTCATTGAAACACCGGGAGTTGCTCAAGCAGAACTATGAGGTGGGAGCGGAAGCTCCGGTAGATGAAATGCGCTCTGTAGATGGTACGGTGAAGTATCTTTATAAAGTGGGTGAGAACCATTTTGTAGAGTCGGTTTATATACCGGATGATGACCGGGCAACGTTGTGCGTGTCGTCACAAGTGGGCTGCAAAATGAACTGTAAGTTCTGTATGACCGGCAAACAGGGGTATACAGCTAACCTGACCGCCAGCCAGATCATAAACCAGATTCATTCGCTGCCGGAACGGGACAAACTGACTAATGTCGTAATGATGGGAATGGGCGAGCCGCTCGATAACCTGGATGAGGTATTGAAGGCATTGGAACTACTGACCGCTACCTACGGTTACGCATGGAGTCCGAAGCGTATCACGCTTTCTACTGTCGGGCTACGGAAAGGATTGCAGCGTTTTATCGAAGAAAATGACTGCCACCTTGCCATCAGCCTTCACTCTCCGCTGACCGTTCAGCGTGCTGAATTAATGCCGGCGGAAAAGGCGTTTTCAATCACCGAAATGGTGGAACTGTTAAAAAACTATGATTTTAGTAAACAACGTCGACTTTCGTTTGAATATATTGTTTTTAAAGGGCTCAATGATTCGCAGGTCTATGCCAAAGAGTTGCTGAAACTTCTTCGCGGGCTGGATTGCAGGGTGAATCTGATTCGTTTTCATGCCATACCGGGGGTAGACCTCGAGGGAGCGGACATGGATACGATGACCCGTTTTCGTGATTATCTGACGTCACACGGACTTTTCACCACTATCCGTTCATCCAGGGGCGAAGATATTTTTGCCGCTTGCGGTATGCTGTCGACAGCGAAACAGGAGAAAAATAATGAAAGTTAATATATAAAACCGAACATCATGAAAAAGTACTCTTTTATTTTATGCATCGCTTTGGTAGCCTTTGTCGTTGCATCTTGTGGTCTGAAAGGAAATCACACCTCTAGTGGTCGTGCTTACGAGCTTTTGGTTGTAGTAGATCACGGTGTTTGGGATCGTGCTGCCGGAAGGGCTTTACATGATGCGCTCGATGCTGATATGCCCGGTTTGCCGCAGTCGGAACCTTCTTTCCGGATTATGTATACTTCGCCGAAAGATTATGATTCTACGCTGAAGTTGATACGTAACATTATTATTGTAGATATACAGGATATATATACGAAAGCCTCGTTCAAATATGCGAAGGACGTGTATGCCAATCCGCAGATGATATTGACTATCCAGGCTCCGAACGAAGAAGAGTTCGAGAAGTTTGTGGAAGAGAACAAAAAGACGATTGTCGACTTCTTTACCCGTGCGGAGATGAACCGTCAGATTACGTTCCTGGAAGGGAAACACAGTAATTTCATTTCGCAGAAAGTGGACAGTTTGTTCGGATGCGACATCTGGGTGGATGCCGAACTGGCTAATTCAAAGACCGGGGATGATTTCTTCTGGGCTTCTACCAACACAGGTACTGCCGACCGTAACTTTGTGATGTACTCTTATCCGTACACTGACAAGGATACGTTTACCAAAGAATATTTTGTGCACAAACGTGACTCCGTGATGAAAGCCAATATCCCCGGATTCAAGGAGGGCGTTTATATGTCGACCGATAGTTTGCTGACCGATGTCCGTCCGATCAATGTACAGAACAGCTACACAATGGAAGCACGTGGCCTGTGGCGTATGAAGGGCGACTTTATGGGTGGTCCGTATGTATCTCATACTCGTCTGGACGAGAAAAACCAACGAATTATTACAGCAGAAATATTTGTTTATTCACCTGATAAAATGAAACGCAACCTGGTACGCCAGATGGAAGCATCTCTGTATACACTGAAACTTCCGAATGAAGTTCAGCAGAAGCAGATTCCATTGGGAGAAGCATCTAAGGAAGCGGAACAAACTAATAAATAAAAACATGGAAGATAACAAGATAAGGATAGGTATCACCCAAGGAGATATTAACGGGGTGGGCTATGAGGTGATTCTTAAGACATTTTCCGACCCTACGATGTTGGAACTATGTACTCCGATCATTTATGGCTCACCGAAAGTAGCGGCTTATCATCGCAAAGCGCTGGATATACAGGCCAATTTCAGCATTGTCAACTCTGCTACCGAAGCGGGGTACAACCGTTTGAGCGTGGTGAACTGTACGGATGATGAGGTGAAAGTGGAATTTTCCAAACCCGACCCCGAAGCCGGTAAAGCTGCGCTGGGGGCTTTGGAACGTGCCATCGAAGAATATCGCGAAGGGTTGATAGACGTTATCGTAACAGCTCCGATCAACAAACATACGATTCAGTCGGAAGAGTTCTCCTTCCCCGGACATACGGAATATATCGAAGAACGTCTGGGTAATGGTGATAAGTCATTGATGATTTTGATGAAGAATGACTTCCGGGTGGCTTTGGTGACGACACATATCCCTGTCAGAGAGATCGCGACTACGATTACCAAAGAACTGATTCAGGAGAAACTGATGATATTCCATCGTTGTCTGAAACAGGATTTCGGTATCGGCGCTCCGCGTATTGCGGTGCTCTCTCTCAATCCTCATGCCGGAGACGGTGGTTTGTTGGGAATGGAAGAGCAGGAAGTGATTATCCCTGCCATGAAAGAAATGGAAGAGAAAGGAATCCTTTGCTACGGTCCTTATGCGGCCGACGGCTTTATGGGTTCGGGCAATTATACTCATTTTGACGGTATTCTGGCGATGTATCACGATCAAGGGCTGGCTCCGTTTAAGGCCTTGGCTATGGAAGACGGGGTGAACTATACGGCAGGCCTGCCGATAGTACGTACTTCTCCGGCTCATGGAACGGCATACGATATTGCAGGCAAGGGAGTGGCTTGTGAAGATTCTTTCCGTCAGGCAATCTATGTTGCCATCGACGTGTTCCGTAATCGTCAGCGGGAAAAAGTGGCTCGTGCCAATCCGTTGCGTAAACAGTATTACGAGAAACGTGACGATAGTGATAAACTGAAGCTGGATACAGTAGACGAAGATTAAAAACGAGTGATGACGAAAGCAGAGATACAACAAGTGAAACAGCGTTTCGGTATTATTGGAAATACTGAAGCATTGTCGCGCGCCATAGATGTTGCCATTCAGGTAGCTCCTACCGATTTGTCTGTGCTGATTACCGGAGAAAGTGGAGTCGGAAAAGAAAGTTTTCCGCAGATTATTCATCAATATAGCCGGAGGAAGCACGGACAGTATATTGCTGTCAACTGTGGCGCTATTCCGGAAGGTACGATTGATTCCGAACTGTTCGGACATGAGAAAGGTGCGTTTACCGGTGCGATTGGCGAACGGAAAGGGTACTTTGGCGAAGCTGACGGTGGTACTATTTTTCTTGATGAAGTAGGGGAGTTGCCGATGTCTACCCAGGCACGTTTGCTCCGTGTACTGGAGAGTGGCGAGTTTATGAAAGTAGGTTCGTCCAAAGTACAAAAAACGGATGTGCGTGTGGTGGCGGCTACCAACGTCAATCTTACACAAGCGATTGCAGAAGGACGTTTCCGTGAAGATTTATATTACCGGTTGAATACGGTGCCTATCCAGATACCGCCTTTGCGTGAACGTGGTGACGATGTACTTTTGTTGTTTCGTAAGTTTTCCGCAGACTTTGCAGAGAAATACCGGATGCCCGCTATTCAGTTGACGGAGGATGCGAAGAAAGAGTTGTTGGCTTACCCGTGGCCCGGAAACGTGCGTCAGTTGAAGAACATCACCGAGCAAATATCTATCATTGAAACCAATAGGGAGATCTCTGCTGCTATCTTGCAGAATTATCTTCCTGCACAAAATACGCAACGTCTTCCCGCGTTGATGGGAACGCGTGAGAGTAAAGGCTTTGAGAGCGAACGGGAGATTCTTTATTCTGTTCTGTTCGATATGCGCCAGGAAGTGGCGGAGCTGAAGAAGATGGTGCACAACCTGATGGCGGAACGTGCCGGACAGGTGGGGCAGGTAGGACAAATGGGAACGGTGGTTACTACTCCGGTAGTGACGGCGCATCAACCTTCGGTACCTGCTATCATTCACACCATGCAGCCTACGGTTTGCAAGGATGATGATGACATACAAGACACGGAAGAATATGTAGAAGAATCCCCTTTGTCACTGGACGAAGTGGAGAAAGAAATGATACGCAAGGCACTTGAGAGGCATCATGGAAAGCGGAAGAGTGCGGCCAAGGACTTGAATATTTCCGAGCGTACACTTTATAGAAAAATAAAAGAATATGAATTGGATTAAGAAAATAATACGCCCTTTGTTACTGTTCGGCTTGCCGTTGGTAGTCATTGCGTGCACTGTTTCCTATAAGTTTAACGGATCGTCTATCAATTATGATAAGGTAAAGACCATTTCGATAGCCGACTTCCCGATCAAGTCGGAGTATGTATATGCTCCGTTAGCAACCAAATTCAATGAGGACCTGAAAGATATCTTCATCCGGCAGACCCGTCTGCAACTGCTCAAGCCGAATCAGAATGCGGACTTGCAGATTGACGGAGAAATCACAGGATACAATCAGTACAACCAGGCAGTATCTGCCGACGGTTACTCTTCGGAGACGAAGTTGACTATTACCGTCAATGTACGTTTTGTCAACAACACCAATCATGCCGAAGACTTTGAACAACAGTTTTCTGCGTTCCGTACCTACGACTCTAGCCAGTTGCTGACTGCCGTACAGGACGGATTGATTGCTGAAATGTCTAAAGAGATCACCGACCAAATTTTTAATGCAACTGTAGCAAACTGGTAATATAAATGACTTCTGTTAACTTTCAACAATGGATTCAGCATCCCGAGACGCTGAATAGGGATACTTTGTACGAACTGCGCAATCTTCTTGCGAGGTATCCGTATTTTCAGTCACTTCGTCTGCTGTATCTGAAGAATCTGTATATTCTCCATGATATTAGTTTCGGTGGAGAACTGCGGAAAGCAGTTCTTTACATTGCAGACAGACGGCAGTTGTTCCGGTTGATTGAAGGTGACCGCTATGATGTGCAGGCACGGAAAAAGGGAGTACCTCTCACGGAGGTGCTGAAAGACGAACCGTCCGTAGACCGCACATTAGCATTGATCGACGCTTTCTTGTCTACAGTACCCGAAGAGGTGACTGCCCGCACCAGCTTCGACTATTCGATGGATTACACCTCTTATCTTTTGGAGGAGACTCCGGCCACGGAACAGTCGGCCGAAGAAACGCCCAAACTCAAAGGCTACGAACTGATTGACGACTTTATAGAAAAGAGCGAGAGCGACTCTCCCCTCTGCAAGAAACCTTTAAGAGAAGAAATGCCATCTTCGCCAACCTCTTCGGACGAACTTACCGAAGAAGAAACAATGAAGGAAGAAGAGGAAGATGACAGCTGTTTTACGGAAACTTTGGCAAAAATCTATGTTAAACAGCAACGATATTCAAAAGCTCTTGAAATAATTAAAAAATTAAGCTTGAAATATCCAAAAAAAAATGCTTACTTTGCAGACCAAATCAGATTTTTGGAGAAATTGATTATTAACGCTAATTCAAAATAACTAAAAATGTACTTATTATTCGTTATCTTAATGGTTATTGCAGCCTTGTTGATGTGTTTCATCGTGCTGATTCAGAACTCAAAAGGAGGCGGACTTGCTTCTGGTTTCTCTTCATCTAACGCCATCATGGGCGTGCGCAAGACTACAGATTTTCTGGAAAAAGCAACATGGGGCTTAGCTATCTTCATGGTGGTAATGAGCATTGCTACTGCTTATGTAGTTCCTCGCTCTGCTGTTGCTAAAGACGCAGTGTTGGAACAGGCACAGAAAGAACAACAGACTAACCCGTATAACTTACCCGCAGGTACGGCTGCGCCGCAAACTGAAGCTCCTGCTACCAATGCACCTGCTACAGAAACTCCGGCACCGGCTACTGAAACTCCTGCTCCTGCAGCAGAGTAATTCACTCCGTTGTCAGGTAAGACTTTGGGGTAAAACCATTAATGGGAAGGTGCAGACGGATGCTGCATTTCTTTGATATTTAAGTGCGGATTACGCAGATTACACGGATTTTCAATCTTCCGCGTGGTCAGTGTAATCCGCACTTAACTTTTTCTTGTAAAAACAATCTCTTTTTGATAGAAACAAACGAGATTTAACTACCTTTGTTGGTCGTATGAAGATTATTAACTACTTTTTTAAATATAACAATGACAGAACATTTGAAACAGAAATTGAATGACTCCGCCGTACTCCGATGGAGTGTTCTAGCATTGGTCGCATTTACTATGCTATGCGGCTATTTCCTCACCGACGTAATGTCTCCTCTAAAACCCATGCTTGAGAAAGAACTACTATGGGACAGTCTTGATTATGGTTTCTTCACAAGCGCTTACGGGTGGTTTAATGTATTCCTGTTGATGCTGATTTTCGGTGGTATCATTTTGGATAAGATGGGAGTTCGTTTCACCGGAATGGGGGCTTGCTTATTGATGGTGTTTGGTTGTGGATTGAAATACTATGCGATTTCTACTACTTTTCCGGAAGGTGCCATGCTCTTTGGATTCAAAACACAGGTAACCCTGGCCGCATTGGGGTATGCTATCTTCGGTGTAGGTGTGGAAATTGCCGGTATCACAGTTTCCAAAATTATCGTAAAATGGTTCAAGGGTAAGGAAATGGCATTGGCTATGGGACTTGAAATGGCTACGGCACGTATCGGAACAACTCTGGCAATGGTGCTCACGGTTCCTTTGGCCGACTTCTTCGGATCTACGGATGAGAGTGGCACATTCCATACCAATATTCCTGCTCCGATTTTGTTTTGTCTGATTATGTTGTGCGTGGGTACGATTGCTTTCTTCCTTTATACTTTCTATGATAAGAAGTTGGATGCTTCTTTGGATGCAGAGGGATTGGAACCGGAAGAACCGTTCCGTATGAAAGATATTGTGTATATCATTACGAATAAGGGATTCTGGTTGATTGCATTACTATGTGTATTGTTCTACTCGGCTGTATTCCCCTTTATCAAGTATGCTGCCGACTTGATGGTGCAGAAGTATAATGTAGATCCGAAGTTGGCGGGAACGATTCCCGGATTGTTGCCGATTGGTGCGATTATCCTGACTCCGTTGTTCGGCTCGCTTTATGACCGTATCGGTAAGGGAGCTACGTTGATGATAATCGGATCAGTGATGCTTATTTTTGTGCATACGATGTTCGCTCTGCCTATACTGAATATATGGTGGTTTGCTACTATCATCATGATTATATTGGGATTTGCCTTCTCGTTGGTGCCTTCAGCTATGTGGCCGTCTGTTCCGAAGATTATTCCGGAAAAACAGTTGGGTACCGCATACGCATTGATTTTCTGGGTACAGAACTGGGGATTGATGGGTGTTCCTTTGTTGATCGGATGGGTGTTGAATACTTATTGCAAAGGTCCGGTAGTAGACGGTGCACAGACTTATGACTACACGTTGCCGATGGCTATTTTTGCTCTCTTTGGTGTGCTTGCTCTGATTGTGGCTTTGATGTTAAAGGCAGAGAACAAGAAGAAGGGATACGGTCTGGAAGAGGCGAATATCCAAAAGTAACTGGGAAATTCAATACCTAAAGTGACAAAGGAATTTTGTATCAAGGTGTAAACAGAAGAGTATCAGTATGAATACTCTGAAATAAAAAATAAGAAGTATGGCTGCCAAAGAGAAAATCAACCTGTTAGAGGTCATTCCCTGTCGCAGTGAACATATTACAGCAGAAAGGGAAGGGGAGACAATTGTGCTCTCCTTTCCCCGTTTTAAATATCCGTGGATGCAACGCTTCCTTGTGCCGAAAGGAATGTCGAAAGAACTTCATGTGAAATTGGAAGAACACGGTACGGCTGTATGGGAACTGATAGATGGAAAACGCAATGTTCGTGAGATTATAGAAAAACTCGCAGACCACTTTCAATATGAAGAGGGCTACGAGTCGCGTGTATCGGCTTATCTTTCTCAAATGCAGAAAGATGGATTTATAAAACTGGTGATACCAGTCGTATAAATAGGAACTTATTATTATTTATTTGATAAATACAGCCCAAAGTATGACGGCAATTGCTATCAGGACCCCCATGATAATAAGCGTTCCCCAAACAAAATAATTGCTGTCTTTCTCTTTCTTTTTCTCCGAGTCGTGGATGATACGTTCCATTTCTTCGGGGGTGGTGTTGGGTAGTGGATAAGGTTCGTTTGCACGGTTTAGATGCTTCAACTTATCGTTAGCACGTTCACGACGTAGGCGGGAAGCTTCCCGTCCCTCTTTTATTCGGCGTATCATGTCGAATGCATGTCCTTCACCAACCATATTCTTTGTTTTTTAGAAGTTTACTTCCTCGTTTTTCTATTTCCCTTCTTCTCTGTCCACTTTGAGCAATCCTCCCGTATTCGGATCAAAATAAACTTTGATGGTAGAATTCTTGTTGAACAAAACCGGAGCCAGATATTCTATCACACCAAATTGAGTAATAGGAAGCTCACCTTCGTAAAGTTTCTTTTTACCGTCGGTCAGTGTAACCATAGCTTGTCCGGGGACGTTGTAGGCGATTCCATCCAAATCTTTCTTCTTCTTACCATCTTCCTGTGGCATCTTGACCGATTTCAGGTCTTTCAGACTGATATAAAACGGAGTTCCTGCCAAATCATTGTTGGCAACTACACCTAACTTCTTCGAGAAGCGGAAAGCAACTTCATTGTTGAATTCCTTGTCAGGGGTAAGGCGGACAGTGAATGTTCTCTCTTCTTTGTTGCAGGTGCCGGAGAACATTTGCGTCATGGCTTCTTCCTGTGCATTCAGATTGTCGAGCATAATTTTAAGCTGTGCTCCGTCTGAAGGCATATTGTCAGCCTGTCCGCGCAATAAGGCATTTTTGCTTTCGCGGATGTTATAGATCTCTTTAGCCACCAGCTCGGCCATCTTGGCGGTAGAGCTGGCCATCAGAATCTCCTCGGTCAGGAATTCACGAGGATTCGCTTTCTTTTGGAGGACTGCGGGGGCGGGAGCAGCTTTTTTGCCTACACTGCTATTGCTGTAAGGAACATTGATCGTTTTCACAATGCCATCCTCTGTCAGTTCCATGAGCGGTGCTACTGTCTTATCCTTCAATTTTACGAAATACGTAGTTTCGCTGTTGGGCACACCTACGGATTTCACTTTTACGCTAGCCAGTTCCCAGTACTCTTCAGGGTCGGCGGAGACGTTGGTCAGTCGCAGGTAACGATCAGCATATTTGCTGAATTCTCCCGGAGTATAGTTGACTTTGTTGGCTTTTATTTCAAGTTCTATTTGGGTTTTGGGAAGACTGTAAACCACTCCATAGTCTTTTCCTCGGGTAACCCCTGTCAGTACTTCGGTTTGTGCATAGGCGGACGTTGTCATTAGTAGTCCTGCTGCTATAATCAACTTTTTCATATTCGGTTCTTTTTTAACTGGTTTTGAAAACAAAGTTAATGAAGTTATTGAAAAAAGGGTAAGTTCTTAACTTTTATTCGCTTACAAGTTGCCATGCTGTCGGCAGACAGGTGATAATATCGCTTGCGATCATTCCGATCATTCCTTGCTTCTTTTGAGCGACATCGCCCGCCAATCCGTGAATGTAAGTGCCGATTTTAGCGGCTTCTTCGGTTGAGTAACCTTGGGCAAGCAGTGCCAGGATTACTCCGGTCAGTACGTCACCGCTACCTCCGGTTGCCATTCCCGGATTTCCGGTTGGGTTGAAGAAACATTTACCTTCTGGGGTGATAATGGCGGAGTAGGCTCCTTTTAAAATAATGTGAACATGGGCGGCACGAGCCAATTCGCAAGCCTTCATCAGACGTTCGTAAGAGTCCTGGCATTTGCCGGTCAGACGTTCCAGTTCTTTCGGATGCGGGGTGAGGATGGAACCCTTCGGCAGGTGGGTAAGTGCATGACGGTGGTTGGCGAGGATATTAAGTGCGTCGGCATCCACCACAACAGGAGTATGGCAATGTTCCAGTTGCTCCAATAAAGCAGCTTCCGTTTCCTCGTTTCGTCCCAGCCCTGGGCCGATGCCGACTGCTTGATAGTCGTCCGTGTCGGTAGGTACGGCAAAACAGGTTTCGTTGATGTCGGTTTCTACGATTGCTTCGGGTATGGAGGTCTGCAAGATGTCGTTGTTGCACATTGGCGCATGGACAGTCAGCAACCCTACTCCCGAACGGAGGCAGGCGCGGGCAGCGAGAACAGAGGCTCCTGCCATTCCTTTTGAACCGGCAATCAATAGTGCATGGCCGAAGTTCCCCTTGTGGGCAAACTGTTTGCGTGGCTTGATGAGTGAACGGATTTGCTCTATTTCCAACATTTCGTAGTTCGTTTCCATCTCTTCAATACCGTCTTCGCTTAATTGGATGTCCAGCACTTCCCATTCTCCGACAAATTCCGTGTTCTCTGCGAAAAGAAAGGCGAGCTTCGGCAGTTGCAGACTGAAAGTTACGTCGGCACGGATAATATTAGCTTTTACGTTGAATGTGTTTTCTTCTCCCATCAGTCCGGAAGGAATGTCGATGGCTACTACCATAGCAGGGGAGGAATTGATGTATTTCACTACGGCAGCGAATCCGCCGCTTAACGGTTTGTTCAGGCCTGAACCGAATAATCCGTCGATTACCAGATGGTCGGGCGTCAGGACGGGAGGTACGAATTGGGTACTGATTTCGTGGAATTTTACTTCTTCCATCATTTCTACCAGTTCTTTATTGGTTTGGCAGTCGGGTGAAAGTTCTCCTTTCGTGTTGAAGAGAAATACCTCGATTTTATATCCTTTTTCAGCCATCATGCGGGCTACGGCGAGAGCGTCTCCGCCATTATTCCCCGGTCCGGCAAAGATAGTGACCGGCGTTTCCGTATTCCATCTGTCTGTGATGGCTTTTGTTAATACGGTTGCTGCACGTTCCATCAGATCGATTGATGCAATAGGTTCGTTCTCAATGGTATAAGCGTCCAATTTCTTGATACTGCTGCTTGGAAATATTTTCATTGCGATGTTCTTTTAGTTTTCGGATTACAAATGTACATGATTCTTCTGACTTTTCCCGTTTGTTGTGGGAAGAAAACCATAATTGCAACTTTTAATTCATCATTAGTTCTATCTTTGGGTCAGAGAAATATCTGCTTTTGAACTATTAAGTGTTAGAATAACTCCGCCAAAAAATAATTCAATGCAGCACCATTATGAACTTACTTTTATTTCTCCTGAAAAAGATTTGGTTCTTAATCAAATTCCGTGCTAGTAAAGCTCATTGAAAGGCCGATGGATAAAGGGATATCGGCATATTAGAAATAGCAAATAAATTATCCAAACTATATGCATCTTAAAGTACTC
>NZ_JAPQKZ010000031.1:0-88390 GCF_027257075.1 Bacteroides sp. LFL-34
AGGTTACGCAACGCACAGAAGAATAATGCAGTAGATAACTAACTAATTCGTAACCTATTACTATTATGAGCGATTACCCAATGCTCATTTCCAATAAATTACACTCTTTTCGTAACTTCGGTTTGCAAAATTATGAAAAAAAACAAGTAAGTTGTAACCCTATATAGGCTCAAATATAACGTTTTTTAACGAATGGCAGCTAGCATATCAAATAGGAGAAAGAATAGAAAGAAGCACAACCACTCCTGAAGTAAAGATGCGATATAATATGTACCGTAAGGTGAAGCTTGCTTCGCGGTGAATGCGGTAGCTATCGGGGTGGCAGCAGCTATCTCCGTGAAATTCCGCCAACCTGAAACTGGGACGCTGACCGGATGCATCGGTATGTTGTGTCTGTCCGTCTGTGTGATGATTGCCTTGTATAACGGATGCGGCTTCTGGACCTATGAACTGCTGATGTTCGCATTACTTTTCACAATGGGACTGACCTTTACTTCCTCCACCACCTTGGCGATGGATAGCGAACGCCGTTACGCCGGAGCAGCTTCCGCCCTGTTGGGAGCACTCTGTTTTGCTTCCGGAGGTATTGTTTCTCCGTTGGTCGGCTTGGGAAATATCCTTGTATCTACCGGAGTTACATTTGTGGTCTGCGCCATCTGTTCCCTGCTTTGTGCACTATGGGCGATGAGGAAAGTACCGATGAAAGTAGCAATGTGCCGGATTTTCCGTTAAAGTGAGATTGTTTCAAAAATAAAAGTCATGAGGAAGTTAAAGCTTAAACTCCCTCATGACTTTTATAATTTACTACCAGCATAATTATAATTACTACCAGTATAAACAGACTGAAATAAAACTACAGTTTTATCTCTTCCGTGAATATCTCCCCGAAACGATTCTTAACCACCACCTTGACAGATTTTGCATCTTTAGAAGGCTGTGCACGGAAAAGATGACGTGTGCGATAACCCGTTTTCTTTCCCTTTACCATATTGATATAATCCTGATCCTCATCGTCAAAAGCCTGCATAGCACCTTTCAACACTCCATCCTCGTACCAGTTTACCGTATACGTCCAGTCCCAATCCCAGATATTGGCTACCACATAGTCTTTCTGGCTTTCAAACTCTCCCGGTTGGTAAAGCCGAAACTGATAGTCCGGCGAACACCCTGTTGCCTTGTAACGCCATTTCACATCATCACCTTTCACTTGTACCACCAGATAACCGTTTGGTGCTCCGCAACGATTCACGTGTCCTGCCCACCATGCGCCGCAGGCCGCTCCGATATTATGTTCGTAAATGGTAGGGGCGGGCAACTGATTTTCATAAAAGTGCGTGTGTCCGGAGAAAATATGTACTTGGTAAGGCCTCAACAGTTGGAAAAGCGCATTGGCGTTGCGCGCATTTCCCCCCGCAGCTACCGTGTTATTAGCTACTGGAGCGTGAACGTTCAGGAACACGATATTTCCTTTAGGCACATAACTTAAATCTTTTCTCAACCAGTCCAAATCTTCCGGCGTGAAGCGTTCCGTGTATTTCTTGTTGCCGTCGTAATCAATATCCTTCATTGCTATCACATGCACTTTACCGATATTGAATGAATAGTTGGCCGGGCCGAATGACTGATAATAATTCTGTTCCCCATAACCATCCGCCGGATGATCCGTCTGCGTTATAGATTTGTAGAGCAGGTTGAAGTCGTGGTTTCCCATCAGTTGGAACATCGTCATTCCCAAGTTGGACACCGCTTGCCGGTAAGGAGCGTACAGGTTCATGGCATCCCACACCAGATCCCCCAGTCCCATGCCGATGATTTCGAAGTTCTTTAGTGAGTCGGCAGTCTGTTTCAGATCGGGCACTGTTTCCGTGCGGAAGCGGTCCAGTTGCTTTTCGTTTCTCACTTGCGGGTCGGAAAGGACGATGTAGACGAATTCATCCACCGGCTTCTGCCGTTTAGTCAATACGAAGTCACATTGGTTTTCGCTTTTCCCGGCATCCAGATATTGATAGAAACCATCTGCTACCCCCTCTTTGGAAGGAAGCTCATACGCTGCCGGAGTAGAGATGTAAACCATTGGATAACGTGTCGGATCAGTGTTCAGAACATAATTTCCTTCTGCATCAGTCGTATTGAAATGTGCCCCGTCTGTCACCACTACACCGCTGATGGGTTTACCTGTATTATCTTTCACACTACCTTTCACCACCGTCTGACCAAAGGCGGCAATAGCGTTCAGCTGGAAAAGCAAAACCGCTGCAAACAGCGTTTTTCTAAAATTGATCTTTTTCATTGCTTATAACTTTCTTAAAGTAACCTGATTGAATAATGCGATAATTTCTTCCGGTTCATCTGCCGACTTGAGAGCCTCCTCAAAAGACTTGCTGTTATCATCGAAACACATCACATTGGCGCAATCCAGAATATGACCCATGTTGAATGTAGCAACTTCCCGGCTCACCTCTTCTTT
The DNA here is from genome assembly GCF_027257075.1 of Bacteroides sp. LFL-34. Taxonomy (NCBI): domain Bacteria; kingdom Pseudomonadati; phylum Bacteroidota; class Bacteroidia; order Bacteroidales; family Bacteroidaceae; genus Bacteroides; species Bacteroides sp. LFL-34. The sequence continues at coordinate 2,468 of NZ_JAPQKZ010000031.1, forward strand.
CTTCAATGCCTTCTTATAATATTTATTCACCTTATTAACCGCCTTGTAAATAGAAGGCTTCAAAATTTCGACCGAAGAATCCGTAAATCCGATTGTTACATCATACTCATGCGTATAATTCTGGATGAAAGTATTCCATTTTCCGGTAATGTCACTCCCCAGATAATGTTCCGCTTCAAACACTGGTTTGGTAGTCGGGATTTCTCCATACACGTCGAATATAAACACCGCTTTCGGCTTTTTGCCTACGGGAGTAGCTTCTTTTTCGTTTTTGGAAATATGGTTTTTTCCGGAGATATTCTCGTTCATGGCGAGCTCTCCTTTTTGCGCCGTTGCTGCCATCGTTATAACTAACACAACAGCCATACTGATTATTCTTTTCATATTCATTGAATTTTAAAGATTGATTGAAATGATAATTATTGCCGCAATCTTGGTGACCGACACATTCATTTATTGCTGCCACATCAGTCGGATATGGAAGTCATCGCCTCCCATGTTCGCTTTAGCCGCCTGATAATTCTTCAGATTAGTACGCTGCAGAGCAGATGGATATTTAAAGCGTTTCGGCATTTTGTTATTAGCATTTGCGATGCCGGGCCCCACAGGTAACACAGGAAAACCGGTACGGTTATATTCAAACCACTGCTGATAATCGCAGAAGAACAGTGCGACAAACTTCTGGTTCATGATTCGTTCCAGCGTATCATCATAAGCAGCTTCCGGATTTTCAAAATAATGGTCAGGCATTTTCTGTCCCCACTGTTCGATAGCCGCCTGCACTCCCTTCTGATAAGCCTCTTTGGCAGCGCTACTTCCTCCGTCGATCACTCCTTTTTTCAGTAATTCCGCTTTGATGAATTCCACTTCGGCATAAGGCATCATGGCAAGTTTCATAGGTGCCTTCGCCATTTCCTGATTCAGTCCCGAAGCAGTGATTGAAGGGAACGTCTGATAACCGCTGGGCAAACCCACATAATCTTTAGTCTGGTCGGGGAGAGTGACCTGTGTTGCATACACCTGCAGACGGGGATCGTTCCAACCTTTCAGCAGATTAACAAAGAACTCTGAAATCTGAACATAAGAAGTGAAATCCTGTGGACGGGTGAGCGGAGCTTCCTCCGGATAAGTTCCGCTGATGGCAAGCAGGGCAGCATCATCGTTCGATTCGAATACCGGATAAGTGGCGGGATCGGTCAGCATGGTACGCAGCTCCTGTTTCGCGTTGAATTCCGGCACGTCGATCACCCGGAGCAGTGCACGCAGACGGAGCGAGTTGCAGAACTTCTTCCATTTCAAAATACCGGTTGCATCCCCTTTGGACGTCTTGTACAACATTTCGCCCGATTGGTTGTAGATCAACCCGTTAGCTTTGTCGAACAACTCGTTAGCTGTTTTCAGATTGTCGATAATCTGTTGGTACACCTGCTGCTGGGTGTCGAACTTCGGTGCAAGTATTCCCTCGTCGGCGGAGCAGGCTTCGCTCATCGGAATATCACCGAAGGCATCCGTCAGAATCTGGTATAACCAACATTGCAAAGTCAGCGATATAGCATCGTAGTTGGGTTGTTTGGAGGCTTCCGGCAATTTTCCGGTGAGGCGCATCATCTCTTTGGCGTTGTTGATCCATTTATAATAAGTAGTCCATGTGCCGTCTCCTTCGCTGTCCGTCATATACCACCATCCCACACCGTTGGTGCTGCTGGTAGATACGGCGCATTGCATCAGGTCGTAGGTATAGCTGTTGTAGCGTTTCCAGTTGTAGACCGATGTTTCGTATAAAATCGGGTTGAGCAGCGTGCCGGGATTCACCTCATCCATGCGGGTGGGGTCTGTATTGAGTTCGTCGAAGCTGGTGCAGGAAGTCGTGCAGAGAGCTCCGCACAAAGTCATTCCCCATACTATATTTTTGAAAAGTTTATTGGTTTTCATAAGTCAGTGTTTAAAAAGATACGTTAATATTCAGTCCGAAAGTACGTGCCGTAGGCAGTGAGCCCGTCTCCACACCGGTCACCATCGAACTTCCGTTGAGGGCGGCAGATTCGGGGTCGAACAGAGGATAGTCAGTGATACAGAACAGGTTGCGTGCGTAGAGTGCCACCGATGCTTTGCTGAACGGTGTTTTCTTCAGTGTGCTGTTCGGCAACTTGTACTCCAGTCTCATTTCGCGCAACTTGAGGAATGAAGTGTCGAACGTGTTAGTTTCCACATTGGCCATCCGGTAATATTCCTTATAATAACTTTCCACGGTCACCACTTTGGTGTTTGGCGAGTAAGTTCCGTCATCGTTCTTCACTGTTCCCGGAGCAATCATGTACATCCCGTCTTGTGGTGAAAGTCCGGCGGCAGCGATGCGCGGGTCGTCTTTCGACATATAAAATTCCGTTCCCGGCAGACGTCCGTTCAGGGTATGTTGCAGTTTTCCCTGTTCCGTCATTTTGTGGTGCGAGTGCGAGTACATTTTACCTCCCACCTGTCCGTCGAGCAGGACGCTAAGCGTGAAGTTCTTGTAAGAAAATTCATTGTACAGTCCGGCTTTCCATTTCGGATAGGCCGTGCCGACGTATTCGATCTCTCCCGAACGTTCGGGCAATCCGTTGTCGTTGATGACCACATTTCCTTCCGGGTCGCGTACCAGTTTATATCCCCAGAGATCGCCCGTAGTTCCACCCACACGTCCGATGATAGACACACTACCGATACTGCTGATTAACTGGTTCTCATCCGCCCCTTCCGCCAGTGAGAGAATCCGGTTCTCGTTCTTAGACCAGGTGAAAGTAGCATTCCATCGGAAATCCCTGCTGACTACCGGAGTAACGTCCAACTGGATTTCGTAACCGCGGTTGCGGACGCATCCCGAATTGATGGTAGCTTTGCTGTAACCTGTGGTCGGGTCCATCGGAGCATCCAGAATCTGGTTTTTGGTGCGGTTATAATAGAATGTGAAATCGAGTCCGATGCGGTTGTGAAACATACGGAAGTCGAATCCCGTTTCGTAATTGGTCGAAATCTCCGGTTTGAAATCCTGATTATAGAGCGTAGAAGATACGATGGCCGATCCGGGGAAATCGCTCGTGCCATAATAGGGCGATGTCTTGTAAGGGTCTGTGTCATTGCCCACCTGTGCCAGCGAACCTCTCACTTTCAACAGACTGATCTGTTCCGGCAACGTGAACCACTCGTTCATCACTGCACTGACGCTGACCGACGGATAGAAGAAAGAACGGTTACTTTTCGGCAGGGTAGACGACCAGTCATTGCGCCCGGTGACATCGAGAAACAGTTTATCCTTATACGAGAAATTGGCCGTGAAATAAAGACTGTTCAGCGCTTTCTTTTTGATAACCGTCTGCACGTTCGGGTTGGAAACACCGTTTGCCAGTTTGTATACTCCCGGCGTAATCAATCCTACCACCGAGGCAGCCAACATATCGTAGCTTTGTTGCATCATGTTTCCACCTGCCGAAGCGTTGACACGCAATCCGTTGGCGAATGAATCATGGTAAGTAAATAAAGCATCGCTGTTTAATTCATAATCGAACACATTCTGTTTCTTGAAAAACCCGTTTCCGAAAACCACGTCACTGATAGGACGATGCTGTTCGCGTTGGTCGGCTGACAACTGGATACCGGACCGGATCATGAAATCGAATTTACTGTTGATGCGCAGATTGGCAGAAATGGATGATACATTACTGTGTTTCTCCGAAGGATTTTCAGATTCGTATAGAATGACATACGGGTTTCCGATAAAGGAACTGTACGGTTGGAGCTGTTTCACATTTTCCTGTCCGGTACGCCACATCGGACGCAACCAGTCGAGGTTGACATTCGGATTCTGGAAGATAAGGAAGTAGGAGATAGAGTTACTGTTATATCCCAGTGCAGGCGTGTTGTTGAGCTTGCGGTACGTATAACTCGACTTGAAATTAATGCGCAGTGCCCTCGAAATCTGCTGTTGGGCGGAAACCATGGCGGTGATACGCTGGAAACCTGTATTGGGGAGAATCCATTCGTTCTTAGTGTGGGTGATGGACGCCCGTACGCTGCCCCGGTCGGATTTTCCGGTCAAGGCTACCGAGTTGGTCAGGGTGTATCCTGTCTGGAACAAATCTTTGCGGTTGTTTTTGTACGCTACCCAAGGGGTGGCAACAGAAGCGCGTCCCTGCGTTACGGGGTCATATTGGTAGAACAACCTGTTGGCGTCGAAACGTGCTCCGTAGGCGCTACTGGTTCCGCTAGTGCTTGCGTAACTGCCGTCTTCCGCTTTCCCGTAAGAGTAATAGGGCTGGCCTTCGTAGATAGAACCTGCCGGACCGATATTGCTCGGCAATCCCTGTCCGAATTCATACTGGTAATCGGGCCATCTCATCACATCGTCAATACTGAAGTTACCGCTGTAAGACACACCGATACCTTTGGGTGCACCCGCTCCCGATTTGGTAGTCACCATAATCACGCCATTGGCTGCACGCGTACCGTACAAGGCTGTCGCACTGGCCCCTTTTAATACTTGGATGCTTTCGATATCATCCGGATTGATGTCGGAGAATCCGTTACCATAGTCCACGGAAAGTTCGCTGTTTGAACCTGCACCGTAGGCAACACCCGGATTGGTCATCGGACTACTCATCGGTACACCGTCCACTACCACCAATGCGTCGTTTCCGTTCTGGTTCAGCGAGACGTCCCCCCGCAGCGAGATACGGCTCGAATTAAGCGGACCACCGGAAGAGATAACACTCAATCCGGCTACCTTGCCGTTCAGTGCCGTCGACCAGTTGGTGGGCAGGGCACTCGTAATCATATCCCCTTTCACGGTTTCCGTGGCATATCCCAATCCTTTTTCTTCACGTTTGATCCCCAGGGCAGTCACCACCACATCATTCAGTTGTTGCGACTCTTCCGCCAGTTTTACGTTCATCGTATTGCCTGCATAGTTCTTCTGTAGCGTTTTATATCCCACATAACTGAATACAAGCAAATCCTTTTGAGTCAATGTTTTCTTAGTCTTCAGGGAGTAGTTTCCGTCGATGTCGGTCACCGTGCCGTCTGTCGAGTTTTTCACAGCTACGGTAGCCCCGATTAACGGTTCCCCGCCTTCACTTGTGATTTTTCCTTTCACTGTTGTCTGTGCGTATGCAGAGCCACAGCACAAGAGCCCAATCGACAGAGAAAGCAGCCATTTGTTTCTTTTCATAATCTTTTACCTTGCTTCTTTTAATTTATTAAATGAAATAAAGTTATTCACACCCGTGTTTTTGTTTCACGGTGCAAAGGAATGCAAGGCAGATTAAGATAGTATTACAGATCTGTTAACAATCTGTGTTGTGCGATAAATACAAATTAATAAAATAAATGGAGGCACGGATTACACGGTTTTAGTTAATAAAAGAACCGCGTAATCCGTGCCTAATAATCTAATAATAAAAGATTATTTTACTTGATTAGATAGAATACTTACTCTGATACTCTTTCGGCGACATTCCCTCGTGCCGTTTGAAGTACCTTCCTAAATACGACTGATCGGGAAAACCAAGTCGGTCGGCTATTTCCTGAATCGTCAGTCCGGTGGATTGAAGCAACACTTTTATCTCCAGGATGGCAAAGTCGTCGATAATCTTTTTGGCAGCCTCGCCCGTCACGCTTTTGCAAATACCTGTCAGGTATTTGGTGGAGATACACAGTTTGCTGGCGTAGAAAGTCACTTCCCGTTGTGAGATACAGTTTTCATGTACCAGTGCGATGAAATTCTTAAAGATTTCATCCTGCCGGCTTCCTCCTTCGATTTCCTGTCGGTCGAAGTAGCGGTAACACTTATCATAAATATCCAGCATAAACGACTGGAGATGATTTTTGGCGATCTGGTTGCGGAAACGGTTTTCACGATCGTTGTATATAGCTGTTGTGGCACGCATTAACCCGTTGATTGCTCCTGTGCTTTCATCCTTGAGTGTATAGCACGGTTTTTCTTTGATGAACCGGAAGAAGATCGGCTCGAAACGGAGGCAGGCTTCGCGAAACATTTCTTTGGGAAATCCGAAGAAAGAAGCTGTGAAATCGCTGCTGTTGCCATTGATGCGGATAATCGTTCCCGGCAAGAGCACGATTTGAGTGTTTTCTACTATTTCATAGTCTTTCAGGTCGATTGTGACGTGTGCCCATCCGCTTCTGCAAAAATAGATGGCACCCCCTTCCAGTTTCCACAGGCGTTGCATAATTGGAGACAGGTTTTCGTCCATTCCGGCAACGAACGGTTCATAAAGTATGGCTAGGCTAGAGTTTTTTGATTCCATTGTTGTTCTTATTTTGGGTACAAAAATAGGACTTTTTCACTAAATATCGGTTTTAATGTTCCTAAAATGAACAAAACTGAAGATACTAAGTCCAGTTTCCTATGAAGAAAACAGTCTACCTTTGCCGCGTTCAAAAATAGTTAAATAGGTAACAGAAAATGAGTAAAAAGGTATGTAAAGTGAAGCAAGGGCTATTGTTGCTCTGCTGTATGGTAGCTGCTACGGGCTGTAAACAAGCTCCTCCGGCACAAATGGAAACAGAATACGAAGTGATGACCGTTTCTCCGGCCGACCGGATGATTTCAAGCGCCTACTCGGCGACCATCCGCGGACGTCAGGATATTGATATTTACCCCCAGGTAAGTGGTACGCTGACTAAAGTCTGTGTAACGGAAGGGCAGCGTGTAAAGAACGGACAGACATTGTTCATCATCGACCAAGTGCCGTATGAAGCTGCTTTGCAGACGGCAGTGGCAAACGTTGAATCGGCCAAAGCCTCTCTGGCTACAGCGCAACTGACGTATGACAGTAAAGAGGAACTGTATAAAGAGAACGTAATTTCCTCTTTCGATTTGAGTACGGCAAAAAACTCCCTGTTGGCTGCCAAAGCACAGTTGGCACAGGCCAAGGCGCAGGAAGTGAGTGCCCGCAATAATCTTTCTTATACGGTTGTGAAAAGTCCGGCCGACGGAGTGGTAGGCACGTTGCCTTACCGTGTAGGAGCTTTGGTTAGTTCCGCCCTTGCCCAGCCGTTGACTACCGTTTCCGACAATTCGGATATGTACGTCTACTTCTCCATGACGGAAAACCAATTACTGGGACTGATCCGCCAATACGGTTCTAAAGAGGAAGCATTGAAAAATATGCCTGCCATCGACCTGCAACTGAACGATAAGTCAGCCTACTCCGAACGGGGACAGATTGAATCTATCAGCGGAGTGATCGACCGTTCGACGGGTACGGTCAGCCTGCGTGCAGTTTTCCCGAACAAGGAAGGATTGCTGCATAGCGGTGGTGCGGGTAATGTGATTGTTCCTGTTCAAAAAACAGCTGCGCTGACCATTCCACAGGCTGCCACTTTCGAAATACAAGATAAGAGATATGTCTATAAGGTAGTGGACGGCAAGGCTCAATCCAGCCAGGTACAAGTGACCCGTGTCAATGGCGGTCGGGAATTTATTGTAGATGAAGGATTGGCACCGGGAGATGTGATCGTGGCAGAAGGAGTAGGTTTGCTTCGTGAAGGTACTCCGGTCAAGGCAAAGGCTGCTCAAACTCCAGTGGCAGGAGTGACAAATGCTAATCAATCCTCATCAACAGAGACAACAACGAAGTCTCCGGCAACTACTACTACTGAAAATTAAACAAGGAGGAATCATTCATGAATTTAAGAACCTTTATAGAACGCCCCGTATTATCGGCAGTCATCTCTATCACGATTGTCGTAGTGGGTATCATCGGGCTGTTCAGCTTGCCCGTTGAGCAGTATCCCGATATTGCTCCGCCTACCATTATGGTGAGTACCACCTATTATGGCGCCAGTGCGGAAACATTGCAGAAGAGTGTTATTGCGCCTTTGGAAGAGGCGATCAACGGAGTGGAAGACATGACCTACATGACTTCCTCCGCCACCAATTCCGGTTCGGTGAGCATCACCGTCTATTTTAAGCAGGGCACAGACCCCGATATGGCGGCTGTCAACGTGCAGAACCGTGTATCACGTGCTACGGGACAACTTCCGGCGGAGGTAACCCAGGTCGGTGTGACCACTTCCAAGCGTCAGACGAGTATTCTGCAGATGTTCTCATTGTATAGTCCGGACGACAGTTACGACGAGAACTTCCTGTCCAACTATATCAGCATCAACCTGAAACCGCAGATTCTTCGTATCTCCGGTGTGGGCGACCTGATGATTATGGGCGGTGAATATAGTATGCGTGTATGGATGAAACCGGACGTGATGGCGCAGTACAAACTGATTCCGTCCGATATCACCGGTGTGCTTGCCGAGCAGAATATCGAATCGGCTACCGGTTCGTTCGGTGAAAATTCCGATGAGACTTATCAGTATACGATGAAGTACACCGGACGTCTCATTACTCCCGAAGAATTCGGGGATATCGTCATCCGTTCCACCGACAATGGCGAAGTCTTGAAACTGAAAGACGTTGCCGATATCCAACTGGGACAGGACAGCTACGCTTACCACGGTGGTATGGACGGTCATCCGGGTGTATCCTGTATGGTGTTCCAGACGGCAGGTTCCAATGCGACCGAAGTAAACCAGAATATCGACAAACTCCTCGAAGAGGCAAGCAAAGACCTTCCGAAAGGCGTGGAACTGACGCAGATGATGAGCTCCAACGACTTCCTGTTCGCTTCCATTCATGAGGTGGTGAAAACGTTGATCGAGGCTATCATTCTGGTTATCCTTGTGGTGTACGTCTTCTTGCAGGACTTCCGTTCTACATTGATTCCGCTGGTCGGAATTGTGGTTTCCCTGGTGGGTACGTTTGCTTTCATGGCGATAGCCGGATTCAGTATCAACCTGCTGACCCTGTTTGCGCTAGTGCTCGTTATCGGTACGGTGGTGGATGATGCCATTATTGTCGTCGAGGCGGTGCAGGCGCGGTTCGATGTGGGCTACAGGTCGTCATATATGGCAAGTATCGACGCTATGAAAGGAATCAGTAATGCCGTTATCACCTCTTCGCTGGTATTTATGGCGGTGTTCATTCCGGTGTCCTTCATGGGCGGCACTTCCGGTACGTTCTATACCCAGTTCGGTTTGACGATGGCGGTTGCGGTAGGTATCTCCGCTATTAACGCGTTGACTTTGAGTCCGGCTTTGTGTGCACTGCTGCTGAAACCTTATATTAATGAAGACGGAACGCAGAAGAACAACTTTGCGGCACGCTTCCGTAAGGCTTTCAATTCGGCTTTCGATGTGATGGTGGATAAATATAAGACGATTGTATTGTTCTTTATCAAGCGCAGATGGTTGACATGGTCGTTGCTGGCTTGTTCCGTGGTATTGCTTGTGTTACTGATGAATAACACGAAGACCAGTCTGGTACCCGACGAAGATCAGGGTGTTATTTTCGTGAATGTAAGTACGGCGGCAGGCAGTTCGCTGACAACGACGGATAAGGTGATGGAACGTATCGAAAAACGCCTGATAGAAATACCTCAACTGAAACACGTGCAGAAAGTGGCCGGTTACGGATTGTTGGCAGGACAGGGTAGTTCGTTCGGTATGTTGATTCTCAAACTGAAACCGTGGGACGAACGTCCGGGTGATGAGGACAATGTGCAGTCGGTGATCGGTCAGGTATATGCGCGTACGGCTGATATCAAGGATGCCAGTGTGTTCGCCATCTCCCCGGGTATGATTCCGGGTTACGGTATGGGTAATGCGCTCGAAATCCACATGCAGGATAAGATGGGCGGTGATATGAACGAGTTCTTTACCACCACCCAGCAATACTTGGGAGCTTTGAACCAGCGGCCTGAAATATCGATGGCTTATTCGACGTTCGACGTTCGCTATCCGCAGTGGACGGTAGAGGTGGATGCGGCTAAATGTAAGCGTGCAGGTATCACGCCCGATGCAGTGTTGAGTACGCTGTCCGGTTATTACGGTGGACAGTATGTGTCCAATTTCAACCGTTTTTCTAAAGTGTACCGTGTCATGATTCAGGCCGATCCGGTGTTCCGTTTGGACGAAACTTCCCTCGATAATGCTTTTGTGCGTATGTCGAATGGAGAGATGGCGCCATTGAGCCAGTTCGTTACGCTGACCCGTAGCTACGGTGCGGAATCGTTGAGCCGTTTCAATATGTATAACTCCATTGCGGTAAATGCGATGCCGGCCGACGGATATAGTACGGGAGACGCCATCAAGGCTGTGCAGGAAACTGCCGAACAGTCTCTTCCGAAAGGCTATGGCTATGATTACGGAGGTATCACCCGTGAGGAAAACCAGCAGAGCGGTACGACGATCATTATTTTCGGTATCTGCTTCCTGATGATTTACCTTATTTTGAGTGCGCTTTATGAGAGCTTCATTATTCCGTTCGCTGTGCTTTTGAGTGTGCCTTGCGGATTGATGGGTAGCTTCCTTTTCGCCTGGATGTTCGGACTGGAGAATAATATTTATCTGCAAACAGGTTTGATTATGTTGATCGGTCTGCTGGCGAAGACGGCTATTTTGCTGACGGAATATGCTGCCGAACGTCGTAAAGCAGGTATGGGGCTGATTGCTTCTGCGGTCAGTGCGGCTAAAGCCCGTCTGCGTCCGATTCTGATGACGGCATTGACGATGATTTTCGGTCTGTTCCCGTTGATGATGTCAAGTGGAGTGGGAGCCAACGGTAACCGTTCATTGGGTACGGGTGTAGTAGGTGGTATGACCATCGGTACGTTGGCGTTGCTCTTCATCGTGCCTACTTTGTTTATTGCTTTCCAGTGGTTGCAGGAACGTTTGCGTCCCGTGCAGAGCGTCCCGACGCATGACTGGCAGATTGAAGAAGAAATCAAAGTGAGCGAGGAAGAAAAATCTAAAGCTGGAAAAGAATAATTGATGATTAAAGGTTTTAGACCTGAATTAAAATAAGAACTAATGAGAAAAATAATCATTCTGTCCGCAGCAACGCTTATATTGAGTAGTTGCGGTATCTACAATAAATACAAACCGGTATCGGAAGTTCCCGAAGGACTTTACGGCAGCGAGTCTGTTGCTGCCACCGATACGGCAAACTTCGGTAACCTCTCGTGGCGGGAGGTCTTTACCGACCCTTATCTGCAGAATTTGGTGGATTCGGCACTCTTGCGCAACACCGATATGCAGACTGCCCATTTGCGTGTGAAAGAAGCGGAAGCCACGCTGTTGACGTCCAAACTGTCTTATCTGCCTTCTTTGTTTCTGGCACCGGAAGGAGCTGCCAGCAGCTTCGACCGTGGAAAGGCTACACAAACTTATTCGCTGCCCGTGACTGCTTCGTGGGAACTGGATATTTTTGGAAAGGTGACAACAGCAAAGCGTCGTGCGAAAGCTGCCTACGAACAGAGCAAGGAATATGAACAGGCTGTCAAGACGCAGTTGGTAGCATCCGTTGCCAATACGTATTACACCTTGCTGATGCTCGATTCGCAGTATGAGATAGCTGTGGCTACCGAAGCTGCCTGGAAAGAAAGTGTAAATGCCACCCGTGCCATGAAAAAGGCCGGGATGGTGAATGAGGCCGGACTGGCGCAGACGGAGGCTACCTACTTCAATATATGTACCACCGTACTCGACCTGAAAGAGCAAATCAATCAGGCGGAAAATTCACTGGCACTTTTACTGGCAGAAACTCCCCACAAAATACAGCGTGGCAAACTGGGAAATCAACAGTTGCCGGAAAACTTCTCCGTGGGTGTTCCCTTACAGATGCTTGCCAACCGTCCTGACGTGCGTAGCGCAGAATTTTCGTTGGCACAGGCTTTCTATACAACGAATGCCGCACGTGCCGCTTTCTATCCTTCCATCACGTTGAGCGGCAGCGCAGGGTGGACAAACAGTGCAGGGAGCATGATTGTCAACCCGGGTAAGTTCCTGGCCTCCGCCGTGGCTTCCCTGACGCAGCCTTTGTTTAATAAAGGAGCGAACATCGCCCAACTGAAAATAGCGAAAGCCCAACAGGAGGAAGCCCGCCTTAGTTTCGAACAGACCTTGCTGAACGCAGGCGTGGAAGTGAACGAGGCACTGGTGCAGTACCAGACTGCCCGCGAGAAAGCCGACTACTACAACAAGCAGGTGGCTTCTCTGCAAACAGCAGCCAAGAGCACAAGCCTGTTGATGAAACATGGCAACACCACTTATCTGGAAGTATTGACCGCCCAACAGACGTTGCTCAACGCGCAACTGTCACAAGTGGCGAACCGCTTTACCGAAATCCAAGGCGTAATCAATTTGTATCAGGCATTGGGTGGCGGCCGTATGTAGGGAGGTATGTATGAATCCAGAAACACTGCGTTGCCGGATACTCGACTACACCAAGCGGGAAATGTACCAGCATGGTGCCGACGGGTTGACGATGGATGATATAGCCAGGGGAATGAAGATGTCGAAGCGGACACTCTACAAGCTCTTTCCCAGCAAAACGAGTCTGTTCCGTGTCTGTCTTTCTGATTTTGCTAACGGAATCAGAAGCCAGATCCAGCAAAAACAGATACGGATGGACAGCTCGTGCATGGAGGCACTTTTCATCACAGTGGATGGCTATCTCACCCTGCTTCATTCGCTGGGGAAGAAGTTGCTGATGGATATTGCTACCGACAGGGAATACCGTGCTGCTTTCGAGCGGGAGGAGGCTTTCTGGTTGCAGCAGTTGATTGATGTCTTGACGCATTGTAAGATTTGCGGTTATCTGCTTCCCGGAGTCGATCCCGACCGTTTTGCACCGGATTTGCAGGAGGTCATCTACCAGAGCAGCTTGCAAGGCACCCCGTACCTGGTGCAGCGTATGTTGAACTATACGCTTCTGCGGGGGCTTTTTAAGATGGACGGTATCCGTTATATTGACGAACACCTGAAACCTGATAATTTGAATGTTTGTGTATGAAGAGAAAGAGGTGGACTACCCTGCAAAGGGAGCTCACCTCTTTTTATTTTCTTCGTTCGTAAACGGTTGGTTACAACATAGTGCCTTTATGAATCCGATTACTTTATAACCCTTCGATTATGCTTAAAGGTAAATCGGTACATTCGGCGATAGACTCATTGTCTATCCCTTTGGCTTTCATGTTCCGGGCTATTTTCAGCTGGGTTTCTTGTGCACCTTTTTGTTCAGCTGCATCCATTGTCACCAAATAATCTCGGTACACTTTGACGCTATTGTCGTATCGCTCCCTGTCTTCCGGAGACATAGAAGCCACATCAGCGATATCTTCCAATTTCTCGAAGACAGCTTTTCGTGCCTTGAACGGCATGCGTTTTAAAGTTTCCATATTATTTAATATATAAATCCAACGTTCAAAATTCGTTTCGCATTCCTCTTCGTTTTTGTTGAAGAGAGGGAGGGCGATAAAGATTTCCCGGAACTTATCCGAGAAGAGTTCTCCTGTTTCCCTGTCACTTAGAATAACATCTGTGCGGAGTTTTATGTTCTTGTCGATAATGAAATTCATCAAGAAAACTCCGTATACGGCTTTTATTTCAAACTTCCATTCATTGCCTACCCTTCCTTGATTGATGATGGCACGCGATAAATAATAAATCGAGCGTTCTTTGAAGTTGCTTTGCATACGGTTCTGCATTTCAACGATGATTTTTTCGCCTGTGTCCGTGGTGCAATATACATCATAGATAATACCTCGTCCTTCCGGATAGAGCGGCAATTGCTCATTATTCAAAAACTGTAAGTCCGTTATCACTCGTTCACCTTCGAGCAGGTCGTTCAGAAATTCGATTAGTAAATCCTTAGACACTTCTCTGCCGAATATTAGTTTGAATCCGTAGTCGGTGAACGGATTGATAAATTTACTCATTGTTTTGGGTCGCTTCTTTTTATGTTTTGCAAAGAGACGTTTCTCTTTATACATAAAAAAGAGGCTTTTTCTTCGTACTACAAAGGTACGATAATTCTTGGTTTTCCATCCCTTTTGCAGTAAAAATAAAAGGTTCCTTGTTTATAGGCAGACTTTTCCGCTTTATCTTCCCCTGATTAGCTTTTTCAGTGTCCCGTTGTAGGTGTTTTCAAATTCCGTCGGATGATTGAGTGCCCAAAGAATGTAATCACCCGGTTCATTCTTTTTGAGTAGGGTAGGGCGGTATTGGGAACTAAGAATTTTCCATAAAATACCGCCGGGGCCTCCCAATTCTTTACGTCGGGCAAGGGCGACAATCGCTTTTACGGTCTGTTCGTTCCGGATGCCGATAGTTTGCATATTAAGTAGAAGTATAGCTTCCGAGCCTCCTCCCGCTTGCATCCCTTCCGAAACCGTTTCTTTTCCAATCGATTTATCCAAAGACAAACCCTCTACAACGACAGGCGAAGCCTGAAAAACGCTGTTTGACGGAACGGGCGGCATGCTCCTCTCATTCTCCTTTCCGTCTTTTCCTTCCCTCTCTGTCTCTATGTCTTTTTTTATTTCAGGTTTGATTTCATTTTCCATATTCCTTTCCTGTTTACCTTTGATATCTGTATCCGTTTCTTCTTTTGTTTGTGGCATTGTTGTAGCAAATTCATGGGGTTTTGTAACATCTTTGCCGGAGTCATCCGTATTTTCCGGTTCTATTTCACTACTCTCCTCCTTGATAATCCAGAAATGTTCCAGGGGTAATTTATATTTTCTCCGGCTGTCGGTGATGATTTTATGATATTGTTCCTGAATCGCCTGTGAAGTCAGTACGCCATACTCCTTATATATAAGATCATCGAACAGCCCCACTGACAGGCAATCATCAATGATGGCCTGCATTTCCTCCTCCCCGCAACACGCTTCCTGGGCGATGTCGAAAAGAGTGTCTTTGTTCCACAAAATATAATAACCTTTTTCTTTATAGATGAGGCAGAGCAGCGAAGTGAGTGCGGCAATCCCTGCCGCGTGGTGGCGACAGGAGATGCGGCGTACTTTTCTGTCCTGCAGAAAATTGACATCGAGGGGGAAATAATCTAATCCGGGTTTGGAAATGCGGGCCATGATGATAAAATGCTGGTTGTAAATGGTTGATTATTACTGAATAAATTCTGCTTTTACATCGAAGCAGGGGCAAGATTTTATATACTCGTCAGGTGAGATAATGCCGTCTCCATTGAGGTCAGGACTGGTGTCCCGATGCCCTATCACCTGCTTCAGAGAAGGGAAGACAAGGCGCAAATCTTCTACCAGCCGGACGAGCGCTTCACGTTGCGCTTCCGTTCGTGTGTCGGCAGGCCGGCCGTTCCTGTCCAATCCGCCAATGTAGCAGATGCCGATAGACCGATGGTTCCAACCTGTACAATGCGCTCCGTCGAGAGCAACATCTCTTCCCGGTTCTATCGTACCGTCGAGACGGATGACGAAATGATAACCGATAGAACGAAAACCACGTTGACGATGCCAGCGGTCGATGTCGGTAGCGGTAAAATCCTGTCCCGCACGAGTGGCGGAACAGTGGATGATGATCGTGTCTTTCATGGCAGAATCCTCCTTTCCTGTTTGCAGACGGCACGTGAGATAACCCCGAACGCAATAGCCTCCTCTTTGGACAGTTGGCGGTAATATTGCTTTGTTACTGAATGGAGCACCGGAGAGAAGGGAGCATCCATCGGCGGCGTTATCGTTTGATTAGGCATGGTGGGCCGATTAGGTATTGTCGTCCGATTAAGCACTGTGGTCTGGTTAGGCCTTGTCTGAACCATAATAAAAGCATCTCCCCGATGATGTTGCACACGCAAGGCGTGTTGTTTCACGCGGTCCGGATGCTTTAGTTGGAGGATAAGCCAGTTTCGGTGCGCAGGCTTCAGACGTTCCTCTCTGACCATTTCTTTCATAGACGGGTAGGCACGCAATACTTTCCCCGTTGCATCCGTAACGGCGAAAGGTGTTTGATGAGATCCCACTCCCGTACGTCGTAATCCCGTCCGGATGGCGTGCATCATATTGGTGTATGCATCGCACCATTCGAGGTTTGACACGTGGTTGTTCATCGTATTGCCATCGAGGTGGTTAATCTGTGGCAGCTGCTCCGGGTTGGGGATGAATGCTTTGGCAACCAAACGATGAATTTTGTATTCGATACAAACACCTTTATTCGGCAGTATGACAGTTTCGTAACCGGTCCCCATGATTTTGGCACAAAGGATCAACTTTGATCTGCCCTTGAAACTCAATACCCGTCCGTGATCTGAAATCATATAGTCGGGGTTTTCTTCAATAAATCTCCAATTTTCCATACTTGATATTGATAATGTTAATAAAATTATACTCTGTTAAAAAATAATCGTTTTTCTGAATCATGCGGGGAGAAACGGCGTTTCCTCCATCTGTTAAACGGCGCTTTCTGGTGCGGAGAAACGCTGTGGTCTGTATGTGTTAAACGGCGTTTCTTCCTCCTCCTCCGTATGAGGTTCGAGCCGTTCGGCACAATGAATCAGAAACTCCAGTTCTTCCCGGCAGCCTTGAATGGCCTCGTATAGCGAATCTACGTTATACTGTCTGCAAAGCGCCTCCCATTCTTTTCGTTCCTGCCCGTTCATTCCGTTCTTTTGCAGATTCATTTTTACTTGTTGCTGTCTTGCCCGTCCGTTTCGATATCCAGAAAATTTTCAGCGTGAAAGGTGCGCCAGCCTTTGGCTTCGATATCATAGTAGACAACGAACGTATTTTCCGGTTTGGGTAGATACGGACGGTGGAAACTATGTTCATATCCGGTGAGGGTGCCGGTGGCATGTCGGATGGTTCCATCCTGTTTGGTGTAGCGGAAACAGACATTTCCGTGATGCATCTGCCGGATGAGAGCCCCTATCCGGTGAGCCGTGACGAGTGCATCGTGCCGGTTCATACCGTTGTTTTGCCGGATGACGGCAGCTTGCTTCATTAGCTGTACCCGTTGGAAGGAATGATTTTTTTCAGTTTCAGTCATTTTGATTCGTTTTAATGATTTGATTATGGGGACAAAGGTAGAGAGCAGGTAATGCAAAGGCTGTCCAAGCTTGAACCATAATGAAACGTTGAAACTTTTAGTGCAGGAATGCTTTCTCTTTTTTAGCGCAAATCACAGCTTTTGGAACGAGTGATTTCTTTCCTCTTTGGCAGATTTTATTTCATCTATTTTCTTGATAATACCGGTAAGGTAGAAAATGGGTACCCCAAACCCTCTTTCTTTGTGAAAATATGGATGAAAAATATAGAATGTGTCATGCTTGAACATATATGTTAAAATAAGCATTGTACTTTTGTCGTGAATTTTATATGTAAATATTAAATAAAATGTAAAAAAATGACTAAGGTAGAAAGAGAAGTGGTTTTTAACAGTGAAAATGGTCAGAAAGAAATGACCGGTGTACGTCACAGCGACGATGATGTTAAGAAGAAAGTAATTGATTGTGTTTTTAAGTTGGGGCAACTGAATAATATTCCAGAAAAATATGTTGAAAAGAATTCGGATTGTTCGCGTTCGTCCGTGGGGCGTGTGTACAGGTGTAATTTCGACGGTCGGAGTCCTATACCAAATTGGACAACTATCTTTAATTTTTTCTCTTGTGTGATTGGAAAGGCAACGATTATTGTCAATATTCCGGAGGTGTTGTGCTGGATTCTGAAGCTTTTTCTAGGAGATTCTGCGGATGTAGGCTATACAGTTGATGATAGTCATCATATTCGTATAGATATTCAGTTTCATGACGATAAAACACTGTTCCTGGAGACTGGTGAAAAGGAAGGAAAGGTGAAGAAAAAAGATGGAAAATAGAGGAAAGCGGGAGGGGAATTACCAAGTTCTTGATGAACTTGGTACATTATTGATAACGAACTTTCCATCGAGGTCGGTGGTGGTTCCTATAGATGTACCTTTAACTAAAACGGATGCTCCTATGACGGGCTGGTTGTCTTCCTCGGAGAAGACAACGCCCATTACCTTTCTGGAGGTTTGAGCGATTGCCAGGCTAATGCCTGCTAGCAGGCAGGTTAATAACAGCGTTAGTTTTCTTTTCATATAGTTTTTATATAGTAGAATAGTCTGTTTTGCTATCTTACGATTCGCAAAAGTAACCACTTTTTTAGAAAAACAAAGAAAAATATGAAAAAAATATGAATTTGTGCTGTCGATACAAAATACTTGTAGCAAAAGGACTTAAATACAAGATAAGTACATGAAAGGCGGTTTCTTATTTCTTTTTGGTGATTAATAAACGAAAATAAGTATCTTTTTGATAAATAAATGTGGATAAATTCGTAGATAAGATGTTTAATAACACATAATAATCTGCAAATAAATAATTGCAGGTAGAAAAAAGATAGTTTATTGGACAAAGAAAGAAATTCTATCCGTAGTCTCTTATATTAATACCCTAATTGGGGAGACGAGAGTTGCTGCCGGACTTGAAGTTTGCTACATGAAAGATATTTTCTACCTTTTCAGTAAGTAGATAAAAAGCAAAAAAGGACGATTTATTTTGCGTTTCACTTCCTTTTTTGCTTTTCTTATTCCCCTTTCTGTATTTTCTTTTTTATATTTATTAAATATTTTGTGCTCAAGCACTTATGGAAGGAGGGGCAGAAAATGCATGAGTTCATCAAGAACTTTGCAAATCACCTATGTCGGCATGAAGTCGCAGGATGTTCCCATCAAGTCCGGGACCATCAAGGTAATGATGAAATCCGATTCCGAAGTATTACAGGAAGTGGTAGTGACCGGTATGCAGAAAATGGATAAACGTCTTTTTACCGGAGCCACCAAACAATTAAATGCCGATAATGTGAAGCTGGACGGTTTGCCCGACATTAGTCGCGGACTGGAAGGTCGTGCGGCAGGAGTTTCCGTTCAGAATGTTTCGGGCACTTTTGGAACTGCCCCCAAGATTCGTGTGCGTGGAGCCACTTCCATTTACGGAAGTTCCAAACCGTTGTGGGTTGTTGACGGCGTGATTCTGGAAGACGCCATCGACGTAGGTCCCGATGATCTTTCCTCCGGTGATGCCGAGACACTGATTAGTTCCGCCATAGCCGGACTGAATTCCGACGATATCGAGAGTTTCCAAATTTTGAAAGACGGTTCGGCAACCTCCATTTACGGTGCACGTGCGATGGCAGGCGTTATCGTAGTCACCACTAAGAAAGGACGTGCCGGAGTCAGCAAGATCAGTTATACGGGCGAGTTCACCACCCGTGCTATCCCCAGCTACAAAGAATTCAATATCATGAATTCGCAGGAACAGATGGGAATCTACAAAGAAATGGAACAGAAAGGCTGGTTGAACAGTGCCGACCTTTTCCGCACCAGAGACACCGGAGTGTACGGTCGTATGTACCGCCTCATCGACGAATACAACAACAGTAACGGCCAACGCGGACTGCTCAACACCACCGAAGCCCGTAACGCTTACCTCCGCGAAGCGGAAATGCGCAACACTGACTGGTTCGACGTGCTTTTCACCAATGCCGTTTCGCAGAACCATTCCGTCAGCATCACCGCCGGAACGGAAAAATCCTCTTTCTATGCCTCCTTGAGTGCCATGCTCGATCCGGGTTGGTACAAGCAGAGCAAGGTGAAACGCTACACGGCCAATGTGAACACAACCTATAATATATATAAAAATCTGTCGCTCAACCTCATATCCAACGCCTCCTACCGCCAGCAGAACGCGCCGGGAACGATGAACTCCACCCTCGACATCGCATCAGGAAAGATGTCCCGCGGATTCGACATCAACCCTTATTCATACGCGCTCAACACAAGCCGCACACTCGACCCCTCTGTGGACTATATCAGCAACTACGCCCCATTCAATATTCTCCACGAACTCGACAATAACTACATCGAAATCAATATGGTCGATGTGAAATTTCAAGGCGAGATGAAGTGGAAAGTGATTCAGGGACTCGAATTGAGTGCCCTCGGAGCCGTTAGATACCAGACTTCATCGCAGGAACACAACGTGCTCGACGACGCCAATCAGGCAATCGCCTACCGCACCGGTATGGACGACGCCACCATCCGCGAGCAAAACAAATTGCTCTATACCGACCCCGACAACCCATACGCCCTGCCTATCACCCTGCTGCCCGAAGGCGGTATCTACCAGCGTCAGGACCGCCGTATGCTGGGACTCGATTTCCGTGGAACACTCTCATGGAATCATCTTTTCGCCGAAAAGCACATCACCAACTTCTTTGCCGGAATGGAAGTGAACAGCCTTCAAAAAACATATTCCTCTTTCCAAGGCTGGGGAATGCAATATTCGATGGGGGAAATTCCGTCCTACATCTACCAGTTCTTTAAGAACGGCATCGAATCCGGTTCGCGCTATTACAGCCTGGGACACTCCGAAACCCGGAGTATAGCCAGCTTCTTCAACGCCACGTATTCTTACGACGGACGCTACACCCTCAACGGCACTTTCCGCTATGAAGGAACCAACCGCATGGGACGCAGCCGTTCATCCCGCTGGCTACCCACATGGAACCTGTCCGGTGCCTGGAACGTGCATGAAGAATCTTTCTTCAAAGCGCTGCAACCCACCCTTTCCAACCTGACACTGAAAGCCTCATACTCCCTCACCGCCGACCGCGGCCCGGCGGAAGTGACCAACTCGCAAGCCATCATCCGCAGCTTCTCGCCCTACCGCCCCTTTACCGACATTCAGGAAACGGGACTTTATATCGATGACATCGAGAACAGCGAACTCACTTACGAGAAAAAGCATGAGCTGAACATCGGCATCGACCTCGGCCTGCTCGAAAATCGCATCAACTTCTCCGCCGACTGGTACCAGCGTAACAACTACGACCTGATCGGTGTAGTCCCCACACAGGGAGTAGGCGGCGTCATCAACAAATATGCCAACGTAGCCACCATGAAATCTCACGGTGTGGAATTTACGCTCTCCACCCGCAACATCCGCACGAATGATTTTTCATGGAACACAGACTTTATCTTCTCCTATGCCAAGAACGAAGTCACCCAGCTGAAAGGACTCACAAGTATGATGGAACTCGTTTCCGGCAACGGCTTTGCCCGCGAAGGATACCCCGTGCGCGGACTCTTCTCCATCCCTTTTGCGGGACTTGATGAAGACGGTATTCCGCAATACCTCATCGACGGAAAAGTGACTAGCACCAGCATCAACTTCCAGGAACGCGAAAAACTGGATTACCTGAAATACGAAGGTCCTACCGATCCCACCGTCACGGGAAGTTTCGGTAATGTATTCACCTATAAAGGCTTCAAACTAAATGTCTTTATGACTTACTCTTTCGGCAACGTAGTCCGCCTCAACCCGGTGTTCAACTACAAATATTCCGACCTTACCGCCATGCCGCGTGAATTCAAAAACCGCTGGACTGTTTCCGGCGACGAAGCGAGAACGAATATCCCGGTGATACTTAGCGACCCGCAATATAGGACGAATACATCGCTTTATCTTGCCTACAACGCCTACAACTATTCTACGGAGCGCATCGCCAAAGGCGATTTTATCCGCATGAAAGAAATATCACTGATGTATGAGTTCCCGAGAAGCTGGATCGCTCCTGCCAAAATATCCAACCTGTCGCTCAAGTTGCAGGCTACCAACCTCTTCCTGATCTACGCCGACAAGAAGTTGAACGGGCAGGACCCCGAATTTGTGAACACCGGAGGGGTGGCATCCCCCGTTCCGCGTCAGTTTACCCTCACCCTGCGTCTGGGACTGTGATTGTAACCCCCAATAGAGAACCCGAAAAAATATACGATAGATGAAGACGAAAATAAACCATATACTCCCTGTGCTGCTGCTCACCGCAGCTTCCGGTCTGACTACCGTTTCCTGCAATGATTTTCTGGACAAAACACCGGACAACCGCACGGAACTGAACACCGACCAGAAAATAGCCAAACTGCTTGTATCGGCCTATCCCGACGTATCGCCCAACGAACTGTTCGAACTCTACAGCGACAACTCCGATGATAGCGGCCCCACCTACGGTTACTACCAGCTTTCCGAAAAGGAATGTTACAACTGGGAAGATACCAAAGAGGAATATCAGGACACACCCAATTCCCTTTGGGGAGGTTATTACGGTGCAATTTCAGCCGCCAACATGGCACTCAAGGCGATAGAGGAGAAAGGAAATCCGGCATCGCTCAACCCGCAGCGCGGTGAAGCACTGGTGTGCCGTGCCTACTGCCATTTCATGCTGGCAACTATCTTCTGCAATGCTTATGACACTCATGCCTCCGAATCGTTGGGAATCCCCTATATGGAAGACGTGGAAACCACCGTGTCTCCCCGTTACGAGCGCGGCACGCTGGAAGAAGTGTACCGGAAAGTGGAGCGTGACCTCCTGGAGGGAGTGGAACTGATTTCGGACGACGGATATTCCGTCCCCAAATACCATTTCACCCGCAAGGCCGCCTATGCCTTTGCCGCCCGTTTCTACCTTTATTATATGAAACCCGATTTCTCCAACTGCGACCGGGTGATTGACTTTGCCACCCGTGTGTTGGGCAGCAACCCCGACGACCTGCTCCGCGACTGGGAAGCATTGAGCAATCTTTCCGTGAACGGAAATGTGCAGGCAGATGCGTATATTGCTTCTTCCAATGAGGCCAACCTGCTGATAAGCAGCACCGTCTCCAACTGGGGCGCACTCGGAAGCGACTACCTGGTAGGCCCGCGTTACTTCCACAACCAAACGCTCGCCACCAGCGAAACCTGTCTTTCTGCAGGACTGTGGGGCAGCTCGGATTATTTGTATCTGAAACCTTTCTCTACCACCGGATTTGTAGCCAGCATCCTGCGCAAGAGCGGACTTTATGATGGCGGCTACCTTTATTATATGCCGGTATTGTTTTCAACGGACGAAACCCTGCTTTGCCGTGCCGAAGCATACGCGTTGAAGAAAATGTACCCCCAGTCGGCTGCCGACATCACGAGCTGGCAACGTGCCTACACCCGCAACAAATCGGCCCTGACACCCGACCAGATCAATGCGTATTATGATAAAATGAATTTCTACACGCCTTTCACGCAACAGACGCCCAAGAAACAGCTAGCTCCCGATTTCACTATCGAGGAAGGGATGCAGGAAAATATTCTTCACTGTATTCTGCACATACGCCGTGTCACTACCCTGCACGAGGGGATGCGCTGGCCCGATATCAAACGGTACGGTATTATGATTTACCGTCGCAACATGGCTACTCAACGTGTCACCGACGAAATGCCGCCGAACGACCTGCGCCGTGCCATCCAGATTCCGCGAAACGTGATCGTGGCGGGAATGCAACCTAACCCGAGAAGAAACTAACAGAGAAAAAAGTGAAAATTATGAAGAAACAGATCATTTACTCTTTGCTTGCTCTCACCACAGTCTGCCTGGGGGCTTGCAACAATAACGACGAGATAGACACCGCGAACAGCATCTTCTCTACCGAACCTCTGGAGAGAAATGCTTTCGATTACTGGCTGCTCGACAACTACACCTATCCTTATAACATCGACTTCATGTACCGCATGAAGGATATCGAGAGCGATCATAAATACAACCTCGTGCCCGCCGACTATGACAAAGCGGTGGCACTGTCGAAAATCATCAAACACGTCTGGATGGACGCTTACGTCGAACTGGCAGGAATGGATTTTCTCCGTGTCTACGTACCCAAGACATTCCACCTCATCGGATCGCCCGCCTACGAAAGTAGCGGTAACATGGTGCTCGGCACGGCAGAAGGCGGGAAGAAAATCACCCTCTACAACGTGAACGACCTCAACATAAAGAAGATCAATATCGAAAAGCTCAACGAGTATTATTTTGAAACGATGCATCATGAATTTGCCCATATCCTGCATCAGAAACGGAATTTCGACCCTTCTTTCAACCGCATCTCGGAAGGAAAATACGTGGGAGCCGACTGGTATTACTACATGACCGCCCAGGGTGCCATGCCCCGCACGGACGATGTGGCCTGGTCCGACGGTTTCGTGACGGCTTATGCCATGAGCCAGTCCAACGAGGATTTTGTGGAAAATATAGCCATGTACGTCACGCATACGCAGGCCTACTGGGACAATATGATGACGGCAGCCGGAGAATCGGGCGCTGCCATCATCAACAAGAAATTCACGATTGTCTATAACTATATGCGCGACACATGGGGGATCGACCTCAACGAACTTCGTAAAATCGTGCTGCGCCGCCAGCAGGAGATTACCGAAATTGACTTGAGCACTATTCAATAAGTGCCGGTCACCTCTTGTTTTTTTGATTGACGATTGGATGATTATTTAATTACACATTATTATGATGAAGAAAAATAGAACGATATATTTCCTGTTGGCCCTTGTCTGCCTGGGTTTGCAGTCGTGCCTCTTTCAGGAAGAAGATTATTTTGACGATTCGTCTGCCAACCGTGCCACGGCCGATGTGAAGCGTTGCAGCGAACTGCTGGAAGCAGCACCCAACGGATGGGTGATGGAATATTACGTCGGTAAGGACTACTCGCTGGGAGGTATTACCCTGCTTTGCAAGTTCGACGGCCAGCGGGTGACGATGGCTTCGCAGATAGCGGGAGCGGATGAGACGGTCAGTTCGCTTTATAGCGTCAAGTCCGAGCAGGCAACGATGTTGTCTTTCGATACCTACAATTATCTGGTGCATTATTTCGGTCAACCACAGGGAAGTATGGCCGACGACCCGAACGGAACGCTCGGAGGCGACTACGAATTCGTGATCTCCGATGCCACCGCCGACCGTATCGAACTGAAAGGCAAGAAATATGGCAACCGCATCGTGATGAAGGCTTTTTCTGCCGACCAGACGTGGAAGCAATATCTCACCCGGATAAAGAAAGTGGAAGACGATGCTTTCTTTTATGAATACGACCTGCGGATGGACGGACTCTACACCGGGCAAATGCTACGCAGCAACTATACGTTCATTGTGACCTATTATGACGAAGTTGGAAAGGTGCATCAGAAAACCGTACCTTTTATGTTTACCACCGACGGAATGCGTTTTCACGAACCGGTGACGATAGACGGACAAACCATGCAGAATTTTGTCTGGAAGAACGAGGAGATCAGCTTTGTTTGTACCGACGAAGGAGCTACGGAGGTGAAACTGGCGGGTGTCTATACTGCCGGGTATCAAAGTTACGACTATTATCCAGGCACTTACCAGATGGATTTTTATCGTCTGAACGATGCGACGAACCAGATGGAAGTGGCTTCGCAGGAGATTCAACTGGTGAAGGACGAGGACGGCAAGAGCTATTGGCTCAAAGGACTCGAATATGACATTCTGGTAACTTATGACAAGCCGCGTGGCGGACTTTCCATCTTGCCGCAATTTTTGAAGAAAGTACAGGGAGGTTACGTGTATCTGGCTATGTGGGATTTGATGAATGATTATGTTTTGCGCAGTTCGGCAATCGGTCTTATCAGTTATCCTACCACCGACGGCATTTATCTGGTGGACAATGGAGTGTGGATGGGTGAAATCTCCGGATTTATCTTCGGTGTGTACGACTCGCAGGATGAGGAGGCCTCTTTCATGGGATACACGGATGCAGTTGCAGCAATCAGGTTGATTAAAAAAACAATAGAAGAATGATATGATGAATAAGTTAGTTATACTGTTATTATCTGCGTGCTGTTTGCTGATGACAGCGTGCGACAAGGAAAACGATGAAACGGCACAAGGCTTCCGCATCATGAATGCGGACGTCGATCTGGCAGCCGGAGGCGGAACGGTGGAAGTGGCTTTGCAGGCTACCGGAGAACTGACTGCCGTTTCGGGTGCGGACTGGTGCAGGGTAATCGAAGTGACAAACGAAAAGATAACTTTGCTTGCCAGAGCCAATTATGAATATACGTCACGTGCCACGCAGGTGACCGTGAGCGATGGTAATAGCGAACAGAAAATTGTAGTGACGCAGGAGGGAAATATTTTTGCTCCCGACTCCGACCAGCAGGTGATACGCTTCGGAAATGCTCCTTCACAGACGATTGTACGTGTGAATAGTTCGTTTGATTTCAAAGTGAGCGTGCAGCGGGGAATCGACTGGGTGGAGGTGCCGGCTGCTTCAAAAGAAGATGGTTTCTTGCTTGTGTTGAAAGAGAACAAAACCGGAAATCCCCGTGCCTGCCAGTTATTGGTCAGCACCAATGAGGGGCGGAAGTTCCTTTACTACGTCTACCAGTATGAAGCGACGGACCTGCTTGGAGTGTGGGGAAATAGCCGGATTTATGTGAAATGGGATACGAAGAATATCGAAAACGCCTATCCCTTGTCGGCTACTGAAATTTCGAAGAATGTCGATGGCGAGGGATATACCATTAAGATGTCGTTGGCAAATACTCCGGCAGCGCAATATCTGAAAGACCCCGCAAAGGCTACGATTTCATTGCAGGCTACCTATGAAAATGGATCGTTTGTGGTTCCTATCGGTGCGGCACAGAAAGACTTTACGGTCGTGGAAGAAGTTGCGGATGAGGTGGCAGAAGGCGCTTCGGACGGAACGTCAGGTGGAGTATCGGACGGAACATCGGATGATGGGGCAGGTGTTGTTTTGCAAACCCTGTACGGCTTTTCTGTAGCGGCTTCTTCCAATATTTATTCGAAAGGAAATTTCGGTTTCGCTCCTGTGCTTTATCAGGACGGTTCTGTCGGAGTCAGTTTTCAGGACGTGACCGGAGCACCGGAAAGCGGATGCTACCTGGCGATAGCATTGTTTGACGGACAGCAGTTCCTGACCGGGACACTGAAAGATTGTATCCTTTTCCCGGATATTGCACTTTTCAGATAAAACGAACATAACATTGATGAATAAAGAAAAGAACTACCGTTGTGAAACGGAATGAGAATTTACTAATTCTCTCTTAATTTAACTTTACTATATGACAGGCGGGGATACTCGTGCGAAGAATGGGAATCCTTTTCCCGAGCTTACTCCGCCTTTTTTATGATTCCCGGTCGCTACGGAAGTTCTTTTCAATGATGTAAAATATATAAATCAGTCTGATATGGATAAGAAAATAATGAAGTTATTGGGTGTCTGCCTGTTCGCTGTTGCGTCTGTGGGGGTGTTGACCGCTTGCAGTGACAATGACGCCGAAAATCCGGAGGGAGGAAAACCCGGTGGAGAAGACGTAAACCCGGCGCCGGAAGTGGTGGAGTTTGTCAACTCCAACCTGGTGTACTGGGGAGATAAAGACGGAGTGGGCACAGATCATTTTGTATTGACGCTTTATACGGATATGGAAGTAGATGCTACTGGTAATCCGATAGGACCGGGCAAGATCATGGCGTTCAGCCTGAATGTCCCGCCATTTGCTTCGGAAGCTACGGAATTTCCGCTCCCTGAAGGCACTTTTGATGCAGCATTGAACGGATACACGTTTGATGAATGGACATTCAACCTCGGATATATGAATCAAATCGATCTCCCGACCGGAAAGGTGGATATTCCTGCCGGAACTTTCTACGGTGATGTGAAATCTTACTCTACGAGTGTCGATGCCGATTTGCTTTCCGGTGGTAAAATGACGGTGAAACGGCTGTCCGGTGGTGAATATTCGATTAGCGGAACATTGGTGGGCGATCTTTCCTTGAAACGTTATTTCACCTATACGGGAAAAGTAATCACCATCGACCGTCACGAAAGCAAGGATGAAACTCCTAATTCTACGCTGACCACCGATATTGCACTGAATGGATGGACGCAAGCCCGCCTGCAGGATAAGGGCGATTCTTATTATCTGCAAGATGAGTCGTGCCGGGTAGTCGAGCTTTATCTGGCGGAAGAGAGTATAAGTCTTGTCGACACTTGGCCGGCCGGTAATGGAAGAGTATTGAAGGTGGAATTTTTCGTGGAATGGGCTACGGATGTAACACAGGGTATTCCGGCAGGTACTTATACGGTGGTGGCGCGTGATAAGGAATCATATGGTATCCCGCGCGAGTTGCTGAAACCGGGAAACATAGCTTCGGGCTATCCTAACGGCTTTACTTATCCGGGAGGAACCTGGTATGAGAAACTTCAGAACGGAGCCATGAAAGAATATGCACGCATAGACGGCGGAACCATGACTGTGGCACGCGACGGTGACAAACACACGCTGACGATAGATTTTATTGACTGTGATAAGGAACACCCGAATCATGTACGTACCACTTATTCGCAGGATGCTCCTATTACCGTATTTGATTATCGTCCGCAGTAAACACGGGTGGATGGCATCATTTTACTAATAACGCGATTTTATAATTAACCCAAAAAACGAGAAATATGAAAACTAGATTTATTTCCTTTTTCTTATTCATGTTGGCAATGAGTTGTTTTGTGGCATGTAGTGACGATGATCCGGCCACTGATCCCGAACCGGAGCCGGAACTGGAACCTGTGGAAACAGTGAATACGTATACGTATAAGGATAAGACGATACAAGCTAAATCGGTGTCTTGTTTTGAACAGGATGGCATTGTGTATGTGTGTATGAGTCCGTTGCAGAGTTTGGAAACGCTTGAAGACTTTATGAATAGCGGAAAGGAATATGTGATGCTGGGAGTGGATAAGAGTCTGGTGGGCAGTCCGGTTACGGTAGGCAGCTCTGAAGGTGACGATTATGTGCTTTATTACATGGATGCCGATGGTGAGGCTATTGTAGCCGTGGACCCTTACGAATGGGAAGAGGTGCTGACGCAAGGCAAGATCACTTTGACGATGACTCCGGGTGAGAATGAGATATCGGCTGTGAAAGCTACTTTTGATTGTACGCTGAAAAGTGGCGGTAAGTTTACAGGGGAGGCTGGTTGTAGCTACAAGGCTCCTGCAAAGTTGCCCAGTGAATTTTCTTTCGGAAGTGAAGTGCGTCCGTTGAAATCGGCGGTGGCTACTGTCATCGGAGGGATTCAATACCTTTATCTTAGTCCGGACGCGGGAGTGACAACGGTGGAAGATATGTCGGACACGGAGTTCCTGATGATCGGAATCAATCCGGATATGTTGGGACAGGTATTGGATATCACGTCTTATGACGGTACGGATTATGCTTTCTATAATATGACAGAATTGGGAGCTGACGATCTGGGTGCGGTGGAGCCTTATGGATGGTCTGAAATATGTTCGGCAGGTAAGTTCAAAGTAGAAAAGACGGACGATCATGTGAAAGTAACTTTTAGCTTTACTTTGCTTTCGGGTGAAAAGTTCGAAGGTTCTTATGAGGGTGCTTATTCTGAAATTAAGCAGAGTACGACGAATATATTAACGTTGAACGGAGAAAAAACGCGTGACATCAAAGCTACTTTCTATGAAAAGACAGATGCAGGAGTAGCGTTGTATCTCACTCCGTCGGGAATTTCATCTGCTGCGGACTTGGAAAATGTAAACTCGTATTATGTGCGCCTTTTTGTTCCGAATGCAGGACTTAACGGGCAGGAGGTGGATATTACAGATACCAATCTGGCTTTTGAGTTTACTTATTATAGCCCGTATGACGAAGAAAGAATACAAATATCCAAAGGTCACCTGGAGGATGCGGCAGGTACGTTCAGTGTATCGAAATCAGCGGATAATGAATATTCATTGACGCTTAACCTCAAATATTTGGGTGATAATAGCCTTAAAATATCAGGTAACTATAACGGTGCTTTCGCGGTGTATGATACGACGATCCCGAATGAATATCGCTTAGGGGCGGACGGTACTCCGGTCACTATCCAGTCTGTGGTGATAGATAAGACGGATGCGGATATTTGTGTTATTTACCTTTCACGACAACCAGGTATCACTACTGTGGCGGGAATGTCGGCAGCGGATGCAGTGGTGCGTCTTTCGAAAACAATGCTGGATGGAGTGCTCCGCGGATTCTCCGGTGATGATGAAAATGTGAAAATCTCGATTACGTATGAAGGAGTGACTTACAGTCGGGCTAATACCACATTGGGCAATCTGGCTCTGGGAGGCCGGACTTCGGTGTCTCTTCAGGGCAATGAAGTTGAAATGACTTTTGAAGTGGTAGGTATTAAGAAATATGGCGATGCCAGTTTGTCCGGCTACTATAAAGGTGCGGTGACAGTAATAGAGTGACGATTTAATGAAGTGTATTCATGAAGAAAATCTTATTGAAATATTTAAATTTATATGTTTTATCGGGATTGCTTCTGGTGGGTTTTGCCGGATGTAGTGACGATAAAGATAATGATCCGGTAAATCCCGGTCCGGATGTGGAGGAATTGCCTTCCATCGGTACTTATTCATTCCGGGGGGAAGCGAACAGGATCGTGTCCGGTGAGGCTACTATGGACGGTGGTTATTTTACCTGTATCTTTTCTCCGGAAAAGATACAGGACGGGAAAACTAGTACTTATTTTTTGTTTTCTCTGGGTATGTATTGGGAGGGGCAAGTGGTGGATGCATCGACCTTGTACCAAAACGACCAGTATTTCTTTATTTACGAAGATCCGTTCTATTATTATTCCCAATATAAAAGGGTGACGGGAACGTTTTATGTGAAGCGTAACAACGATGAGAATGTTACTGTCAAATTGAATCTGCGGCTTCACGACGGTGTCCGTTTTAAAGCGGAGGTTACAGCCGATTTGATGAAGCCGTCGGGAGAAGGTACTCCGGAATGATATAATCCTTTTTTTATATAATGAGCGGACAGTTCGTTACAGATTATCTTGGACTCTTTATAACAGCAATCAGCAAGTTATAATTTGATTCGCGTGATCTGTGATGAAATGTCCGCTTTGCTTTGGCTTGCCTTTTTTCTTGCCTTGTTTGGCTTTATCTTTCTCCGAATGATATTTTCTTTGTAAAAGAGTCGTTTCAGGGCTCTCCTAAAAACTTGAAGAACAGCCTTACTTGTGCCGGAGTGAGCAGGATGGCTTTTTCACTATATCCGGTTTGAGCGAGTGCGGCTTGCAGTGCAGTGTTCTTGGCAATCCAACTACGGAGGGTGCGTCGTGCCGAGGCGGACTGTATGTGAGGTAGGTAAAGTCCGGCCAACTGGCTTTTGCTATAGGCTTGTATGCGGGTACGGCTCTCTGTTTCTGCTTTTGGAGTTGTTTCTGTTTTCATATTGACTGTTTTTTAGAGGTTTATTTTGTATGAACTCATGCAAAGGTACGCCTTTTTATGTCGGTTGGTTCTGTTTTGTACAGAAGCCTTTGTAGGCATGAATCGTATCAAATTGTGTTTGTCTGTTCTCTCTTGCGACGGGTTGTAACATCGTGTTTCCCTGCTTTTTTCTCTTCGTGTACTTTTGTCTTCGTAATCGGTTACAAACAGTAGTTATTTATTCATCAATCAAAAAAGAAAGGAAAACAGTATGCCATTAATTTACAAACCTTATCAGGCAACACTTGCCAACAAGGAAGGACAGAAACTTTATTATCCCCGTCTGGTGAAATTCGGGAAAATGGTCAATACGCAGAAAATGGCGGAATTGATTGCAGAAAAAGCCTCGCTGACGGCGGGTGATGTTCATAACGTGATTCGTAACCTGATGTCGGTGATGCGCGAACAGTTGCTCAACAGCCGCACGGTGCGCCTCGAAGGCTTGGGAACATTTACAATGATTGCCAAAGCAGGAGGAAAAGGAGTGGAGTTGGAGAGTAAAGTCAGCAGTTCGCAGATCACTTCATTGCGTTGTCAGTTTACCCCTGAATACACCCGTGCCGCTAACGGAAGTGCTACCCGCGCATTGACCACCGGAGTGGAGTTTGTGCACATCAAGGATGTAGCGGGTTCGTTTGTGGCCGACGATGTCGTTGACAAAGACCCGGATGACGGCGACGAACCCGGTGGCGGAGGAGGAGAAGCGCCGGACCCGGCCGCTTGACCGGAAGTGCAGCTGGCAGCTGAATCCGTAGGGATTAACTGATAAGTTTGTCAGGCAAACTAAAGCTTATTGATAGACTTATCAGTAGCCGCGAATCGGGTATAGCTGATGGTTGCACTTCGACCGATATAAAATAGATTATCAACCTTAATAGAAAAGCGAATGAAATTATTACTGGAAAAGTTGTTAGACATTCTTGAGGCTGTTCTGCGGTTCCGTCATCGGAGAAGCAGTAAGACGGAAAAAGATTAGTGTACGTGTAAAAAAATGATCCTGAAAAAAAACGAAACGTGCCGCCCGCACATAGCTCATGGAACCGGTAACAAACGTGGAGCAACTCATAAAGTGAAAGTAAAGTAAGGCTCAAGGTTCAAATGAAGAAGCTGTCTCCCGATGAATGAGGCAGCTTCTTTTTTTGTACCCATTTATTTTTTTCTATTCTTGACCGTATTCAACAAAAAAACTCTATCTTTGTTTTGTAATTGAGACACAGCATATAATGGGAAGATTTATCAATCCCTTTACCGATTTTGGCTTTAAGTTTTTATTCGGCAGAGAGGTAGAAAAGGAGTTGTTAATCGACTTCTTGAACGATTTGCTCGTAGGAGAGCATGTGATTACCGACATTCAGTTCCTTAACAGTGAACAGCAGCCGGAAGTAAAAACAGAACGAGGTCTTATCTACGACATCTATTGCGTAACCGATACCGGTGAACGTATTATCGTAGAAATGCAGAACCGGGAACAGCCTTACTTTAAAGATCGTGCCCTCTTCTATCTTTCTAGGGCCATTACGCAGCAGGCGAAAAGGGGAGTTTGGAACTTTCAATTGGATGCCGTGTACGGAGTGTTCTTCATGAATTTCGTGATGGACAAGGATATGCCCTCTAAAATCAGAACGGATATCGTTCTTTCTGACAGGGATACGGGGAAGCTCTTCAGCAACAAGTTCCGGCAGATTTTTATCGAACTGCCGAACTTCAACAAAGAGGAGGATGAATGTGAAAATGATTTTGAACGCTGGATTTATATACTAAAGCATATGGATACACTTGACCGGATGCCTTTCAAGGCTCGCAAGGCCGTCTTCGAGCGACTTGAAAAGTTGGCTTCCAAAGCAAATATGACCCAGGAGGAAAGAGCCCAGTATGAAGAAGAATGGAAAGTTTATAACGATTATTTTAATACGTTGGACTTTGCTGAACAGAAAGGCTTGCAAAAAGGTAAAGAAGAAACAGCTCGTAATTTGAAAGAATTAGGAGTGGCTGACGATATTATCATAAAATCTACCGGGCTTTCGAAAGAAGAAATCGAAAAATTATAATTTCTTTCATTTTATCGGAAAGAAAGGTTTGGTCGAAAGTGAAAAATAGTCTGTAACTTATGAAGCAAAAGATAGTTGTGGAGACTTTTAACACATTCTTTTTTCGCTAAGAGTGAAGTAGCTAAAAACTATATATGTCTTTTGGGTGAAATAAACGGAATTGGAATATTATCCACGTTAAAATCAGAAAAAAGTTTTCCGTTTTGGAAAACTTTCTGTATCAGCGAGAAAGAAATGTTTCCCGAAATTTAATGTTAAAAGCTAACCAAGCTATTAGATTATCTTCTATCTTTGTATCCGGTTTCGGAGCTAAAAGAGGTTTAGTCAATGAGGGAACGCTGTGTAAATCGGCGACAGTACCCGCTGCTGTAATTCTCTAAGAATCCGCACAATAAGCCACTGCATCGATGTCGGTGTGGGAAGGTGTTGCGAGGGAGGGATAAGTCAGAAGACCTGCCGGAACTTTTTCTTTTAGTTATCAATATTTTAAATTTAAACTTTCGGGAGTTAAAGTTATGAACTACGCGGAAATTTGTATCATCAAACGTGATGGTAAGAGAGAAGATTTCTCTATCAGTAAGATCAAGAATGCAATTAGTAAAGCATTCAGTGCAACAGGTATTCAGGATGAGCAGCAGTTGGTGGCTGACATCACTATGAACGTAATCAGTCAGTTTACTACTCCTACTATTACCGTAGAAGAGATTCAGGATTTAGTAGAAAAGTCGTTGATGAAAGTACGCCCGGAAGTAGCGAAGAAATATATTATTTATCGCGAATGGCGGAATACGGAGCGCGATAAGAAAACCCAGATGAAGCAAGTGATGGACGGCATCGTTGCTATCGACAAGAACGATGTCAACTTGAGCAATGCCAACATGAGCAGTCACACGCCTGCCGGACAGATGATGACGTTCGCTTCCGAAGTAACCAAAGATTATACGTATAAATACCTGTTGCCGAAACGTTTTGCCGAAGCGCACCAGTTGGGAGATATTCACATTCACGACTTGGATTATTATCCGACAAAGACGACGACCTGTATCCAATATGATATGGATGACCTCTTTGAACGTGGTTTTCGCACCAAGAACGGTAGTATCCGTACCCCGCAAAGCATCCAGAGTTATGCTACGTTGGCTACTATTATTTTCCAGACGAATCAGAATGAGCAGCATGGCGGACAGGCAATTCCTGCTTTCGATTTCTTCATGGCAAAAGGTGTGGCCAAATCTTTCCGCAAGCATCTGGCATCGTTCATCAATTTCTATGTCGCCATGGAAAACGGAAATCAGGCCGATGAGAAATCCATCCGCACATTGATTAAAGAATATCTTCCGTCTATCAAGACTACTGAAGCCGAACGCGAAACATTGCGCATTGCTTTGGTGGCTTTACAGATTATTATAGATAAGGAACACCTTGCCCGTATCGTTGAGAAAGCTTATCAGCAGACTCGCAAAGATACCCATCAGGCCATGGAAGGATTTATCCACAACCTGAACACGATGCATTCACGTGGCGGTAATCAGGTGGTATTCAGCTCCATCAACTACGGTACGGACACTTCTGCCGAAGGCCGCATGGTGATCGAAGAATTGCTGAAAGCTACCATTGAAGGATTGGGTACAAGAGGTGAGGTGCCTGTATTCCCGATCCAGATTTTCAAGGTGAAAGACGGAGTTTCTTACTCGGAAAAAGACTTTGAGAAAGCAATGAAAGCGGAAAATATCGAAGAGGCAATGACCGACCGTTACGAGGCTCCCAACTTCGACTTGCTGTTGAAGGCTTGCCAGACTACGGCGAAAGCATTGTTCCCGAACTTCATGTTCCTCGACGCACCTTTCAATCAGAACGAGAAATGGAGAGCGGACGATCCGAAACGTTACATCTACGAATTGGCGACGATGGGTTGTCGCACCCGTGTCTTTGAAAACGTGGCAGGAGAAAAATCTTCTTTAGGTCGTGGCAATCTTTCATTCACTACGCTGAATATGCCGAGACTGGCGATTGAAGCCCGCATCAAGGCGGAAAACCTGATAGAGGATGAACGCAACAAGGATGCCATTGAACAGAAGGCAAAAGAAATTTTCATCGAATCCGTACACCAAATGTCCGTGCTTGTAGCCGATCAGCTTTACGAGCGTTATCAGTATCAGCGTACGGCCCTGGCACGTCAGTTCCCGTTCATGATGGGAAATAATGTGTGGAAAGGCGGCGGTGAGCTGAACCCGAATGAACAGGTGGGTGATGCATTGCGCAGCGGTACGCTGGGTATCGGATTTATCGGCGGACACAACGCGATGGTGGCTCTCTACGGACAAGGTCACGGCCACAACCAGAAAGCATGGGACACGCTGTATGAAGCGGTGATGGAAATGAATAAAGTGGTAAACGAATATAAAGAGAAATATAACCTGAACTACTCCGTTCTGGCTACTCCTGCCGAAGGACTTTCGGGACGTTTCACTAAAATGGATCGTCGGAAATATGGAAAAATCCCCGGAGTGACAGACCGCGACTATTATGTCAACTCTTTTCACGTAGACGTGAAAGAACCGATCAGCATCGTTGAGAAAATCAAGCGTGAAGCTCCGTTCCACGCCATTACGCGCGGCGGACATATCACGTATGTAGAACTGGACGGTGAAGCACAGAAGAATGTACGTGCCATCGCCAAGATTGTGAAAGTGATGCACGACGAGGGGATTGGCTACGGCTCTATCAATCACCCGGTAGATACTTGCCATAACTGTGGTTACAAAGGGGTTATCTTCGATAAATGTCCGGTGTGCCAGAGTGAAAGCATCCTTCGTATGCGCCGTATAACCGGTTACCTGACAGGCGATTTGAGTTCCTGGAACTCTGCTAAACGGGCAGAAGAACAAGACCGCGTAAAACACCTGTAGAAGTGAATTTATTAGGAACTTATCCTGAAACGATTGTCGATGGTGAAGGCATCCGGTACTCTATTTATCTTGCCGGATGTTCCCATCACTGTCCTGGTTGCCACAACCCGGAGAGCTGGAATCCGAGGGCGGGGGAAGAGTTGACGGAAGAAAAAATACAGTCCATCATCCGTGAAATCAAGGCAAATCCTTTGCTGGACGGTGTTACTTTTTCCGGTGGTGATCCGTTCTTCCATCCGGAGGAGTTTCTGCTTTTACTGAAACGGGTGAAAGAGGAGACGGGGATGAATGTGTGGTGCTATACAGGATATAGCTACGAAGAAATCAAGGCACAGCCCCGCTTGAGTGCTGCTCTTGATTATATAGATGTGTTGGTGGACGGACGCTTCGAGCAGGCTCTTTTCTCTCCGTATCTGGAGTTCAGGGGAAGCAGTAATCAACGGATCTTGAAGTTGAAGTAACGACTTTTCTCCACTAAAAAAACTTATTTTTCAAAGGAAACAAAAACACCTGTACCATTGTTTTGTTTACCTTTACGAAACCAAGTGAATCATTTTTCATCACGGAGTAACGCGGTGCTTTTTTTGTAGTCGGTGGTGTTTGTGTTTGCATCCCTGCGTTGCTTTATGGTGAAAAAAGAATGACTACTTACAAGAATAAGTTTTTATGGTACAATCGATAAATTCAACTCAAAAAATAGAGGAAACCGACGGATTGCCGATGCCTAAGCGTATTTGGGCGGTGGTGTCCGTTGGATTCGCTCTTTGTATGTCGGTATTGGATATTAACATCGTCAATATCGTACTACCCACGCTTTCGCATGATTTTGGGACTTCTCCCGCTGTAACCACCTGGATTATCAACGGCTATCAGCTGGCCATCGTCATATCGCTACTGTCTTTTTCCGCTTTGGGTGAAATCATCGGTTACCGGAAAGTCTTTCTTTCGGGTATCGGCCTGTTTTGCATCACTTCATTGATCTGTGCCTTGTCCGATTCGTTTTGGACGCTAACCGTCGCCCGTATTTTTCAGGGGTTCAGTGCCTCTGCCATCACCAGCGTGAATACGGCACAGCTACGTTATATCTATCCGAAGAGCCAGATTGGGCGGGGAATGGGGATTAATGCGATGGTCGTTGCCATATCGGCTGCCGCCGGGCCTTCTGTGGCGAGCGGTATTCTTTCTATTGCCAGCTGGCACTGGTTATTTGCTATTAATGTTCCGTTAGGACTTACCGCATTGTTTCTCGGCATCAAACATCTGCCAAGGCAGGAGGAACGCTCGAAACGCAAATTCGATTATATCAGCGCCATAGCGAATGCGGTTACCTTCGGCCTGCTTATATATACGCTGGACGGATTCGCCCATCACGAGGAAATGGATTTCCTTTTCATCCAACTGGTTGTATTGGCAGTGGTAGGCACGTACTATGTGCGCCGGCAACTCACACAGACTACTCCTCTATTGCCGCTCGACCTGTTGCGGATTCCGATTTTCCGGTTATCCATCCTGACTTCCATTTGTTCCTTTATCGCTCAAATGTCGGCAATGGTTTCCCTGCCTTTTTTCCTGCAGAACACTTTAGGACACAGTGAGGTGATGACCGGACTTTTGCTTACTCCGTGGCCGTTGGCTACGCTGGTCACGGCTCCATTGGCAGGGTATCTCGTGGAGCGTATTCACCCCGGTATACTGGGAAGTATCGGGATGGTTTTGTTTGCCATCGGGCTTTTCTCGCTTTCCAGTCTGACTGCCGAATCATCTGATATAAGTATTATCCTGCGTTTGATGTTATGCGGTGCAGGCTTCGGATTGTTTCAGACGCCAAACAACAGTACAATTATCTCTTCCGCTCCTACGCAGCGTTCGGGAGGGGCCAGTGGGATGCTGGGAATGGCCCGCCTGTTGGGACAGACCACCGGAACAACATTGGTTGCCTTGCTTTTCAGCTTTGTCACTCATAGCCGGAGCACGGCTGTTTGCCTGATGGTGGGGAGTGGGTTTGCCGTTGTGGCAGCTATCGTCAGTAGCTTGAGGCTATCACAGCCTTCCACCCTGAAAAGAAAATAATGAAGTCCTGAAAGAGGATTAAGTCTTTCAGAACTTCACAGGAACATCATACAACATATTAGTAAGTAATCATTCAAGATGAACTTGAAAGATTTGACTTTCTAGTATTTCGTTTCCCGTATGACTTCTACCAGACGGCGGAAGTCTTCCGGATGCACATCACCGATGTTTCCGATACGGAAGGTATCTGCTTTTGAAATCTTTCCCGGGTAAATCACGAATCCTTTATTTTTCAGTGCATAGTAGAATGTTTTGAAGTCGAATCCTTCATGCGGATAAAGGAAAGAAGTGATGATAGGCGACTGGATGTCATCTTCGAGTAATGTTTTGAATCCGAGTGCACGCATACCTTCCACCAAAATACGGTGATTTTCGCAGTAGCGTTGGTAACGTGCTTCTACGCCTCCTTCTTCAATCAATTCGGTCAGGGCTTGTTTGAAAGCACGGACAACGTGTGTCGGTGAAGTGAAGCGCCATTTTCCGTGTCCTTTTTCCATTGTTTCCCATTGGTCGTAGATGTCCAGGGAAAGAGAGCGTGCCACTCCTTTGCAATATTTTAATTCCGAACGGCGGGCGATGATGAATCCGAATCCCGGTACACCCTGAATACACTTGTTGGAACTGCTGATTAGGAAGTCGATACCGAGTTCGTTTACATCTAAGGGGATACCTCCGAAGCTGCTCATACAGTCTACAATCAGCTTTTTACCATGCATCTTGACGATGTGGGACAGTTCTTTGATCGGATTCAGGATACCGGTCGTTGTTTCGCAATGAACGAAAGCGACATGTGTGATATCGGAGTTATTGCTAAGATAATCGTCTACATATTCAACTGATACCTGCTCTGTTTCTTCAAAAGCCAGCATGTCGTAGTCGAGATGGTAATATTCTGCAATGTTGCCCATACGGTCGCCATAGGCTCCGTTGCTACAAATCAGGAGTTTGTCTTTCGGGGTGATGGTGGCGCCTAAAACGGCCTCCACGCAATAGGTTCCGCTTCCCTGTAAAAGGATGGAAGTGTATTCTTCCGGTTTTTTAGTGGCGATGTTAACCAGGTCTTTGCGGAGTTCCTGAACAATGCCGAGGTTGTAGTCTTCGTCCCATGTACACCAGTCGGTCATCATGGCTTCTTTTACTATTTCAGAGGTGGTTAGAGGTCCCGGAGTTAATAACAAATATGGTTTCATAATGATGTTTTCTTTAGAAATGAATAAATAAATGATTTTGTTTCTTTTCTGATTGTTGGGTGCGGGCTTGAATGTTAGTTGCCGGCGTTGATCGTTTCAATCAGTGCGGGAAGTTCTTCGATAGTGCGTATCACGTAAGAAGCTCCTGCGGCAAGCATGCGCTCTTTGACATCGGCGATGCGGGCTTCGAGTTCGGAGGCAGGCATTGATTTTGTTTCTGCTTCGGTAAGTGCCATTTCATTGCTGCCGAGAATCACGCCTACACTATACACTTTCGCGTTCACTCCTTCGAGAATATCGGCAATCGTATCACCCACTTTTATAACGGCGTCGAGGCTGGGGACTGCTAATTTCGTCAGGTTCTCAAAAATCATGTAAGGAGCGGGACGTCCGGCGGGAAGCAGGTTGGGAGTGGCGCAATAATCCACGTGGTATCCTTTTGCCTGTGCGGCGGGGAGAACTACATCCATCATTTCGCGGGTATAGCCGGTGGTCGATCCTATTTTAATACCTGCGGCACGCAATTTTTCCAAAGTTGGGATTACTCCCGGAATAGGGTCTGTGTAGTTTTCGAGAGAGGCGAAGAGATGCTTCTCGAAAAGGCGGTTTAGTTCTACCACGTCTTCTTCCGTCCAGGCGCGTTGGTAACGGGCGGTAAACTGTTCGTTCACGTCAGGCATGGAAAGTAGTTCGCGGATGTGTTGAATTTTGGGTAGTCCCATTGGTTTGCGGGTCTGTACAACATCGATTACCAGTCCTTTTTCGGCAAATGCTTCGATAAAAGCAGCCACGGGGGCAAAACATCCATAGTCAACGGCTGTACCAGCCCAGTCCATAATAATACATTCAATCTTTTTCATTCTTGTTTCTATATAATATTGGTTTATTCGTCGGAAATTAATAAGAAGCGAGGGAGGGGACGGGGCAGGATTCGTTCCCGCGTATTTCACCCTGTTTCCCTTTTCTGTATTTTTGTGTCAGATAAATCATTGCTAAGGTGAACGCAAAGGTGCAGACGATTCCTACTGTCCCTGCCATCGTATTGTAGAACTCCAGCCAATTCAAATCCGGGTTGAAACATTCTTTCACTACCAATACCACCACTGTGCCTGTGTAGCCGATGGAATCGACCATCGCTATGAAGAAACCTACATTTCCCTTGATGCGGAAACAGGCGATGAAGCGGTCGAAGAAAATGGTTTGAAAGCTCAAGTAGGAAAAATAGAGGCAGAGGCTCTGGATAAATAACCACACGAGCGGAGAAAGTTGCAGGGTATGGTAGTTGAATGCCACAGTGCTAAGTGTGATTGCTCCCGCAATGACAAGGGTCAATAGAACGGAAAGTACTTTGATGTGGCTTTTCATCACTGCCAAGGTGGCGAAAATGGCCAGGATAATCAGTGTGACTACACCGTCCACTTTGGCGAATACCCACGGGGAAAGTCCGGCGGCATTGACGTCTATGATTTT
Organism: Bacteroides sp. LFL-34; assembly: GCF_027257075.1. NCBI lineage: Bacteria > Pseudomonadati > Bacteroidota > Bacteroidia > Bacteroidales > Bacteroidaceae > Bacteroides > Bacteroides sp. LFL-34. Next base: position 43,241 of record NZ_JAPQKZ010000031.1, read on the forward strand.
CACCAGAAAGTCTTCCTTGACATCTTGCAAAACGGTGAGAAAGAGGTTGGCGAAGAAAAGCAGTGTCAATATGGGAGCAAAGCTGCGGAACAGGTTCCAGCGTTGTTGTTTGTTGAGAGTGACACGTTCCACACGCAGTGCTTTGTCTTCGGCAGTCGGTTTGGGCAGGTGATCGAGGATATAGCCCAGTCCTGCCAGCAAGGGCAATGCTACCGCACCGATCAGTGCAGGCATCCAGAACTCACTGACGTGCAGGGTGTCGACAACGAAAAGTCCGATGGATTTGGCTGTGCCGCTACTGACTGCGATACTGAGTCCGAAAAGGGAAGCGAGCAGATCCGTCACCCGGCGTCCTTCGAGGAAGCTGAAGATGACTCCCCACATACAGCCAAGCGACAGTCCGTTGAAGAACAACGCCAACACATTGAACGGGCGGGGCAGGCATCCGAAAAGAACCAAAGAGAGTTCGGCCACTAAAATAGAAACAAGAATGAATTTCAGGCGGCCTTCTCTCTTCAGTTCGGAAATAAGTTTGATCCCGATAAACTTGGATACCATATATCCGAATATCTGGATGATGCTGGTGGCTATCTTATAGTCCATACCAAATAGTTCCATGCCGTCGAACGTGGCGGCGGTGAACGGTTTGCGTAGTGCGTAGACTAATGAATAGGATAGCAGTGCCGCTCCTCCCGCATAAAGGATAAAGAGTAAATCGGAAAGTTTCTTTTGGGCCGAAGGCGACAGTTTTTCTTTGAAATTCATAATGCTATTTTTTTGTTTCCGGTGCAAAAGTAGGGTGTCGGAGCGAACGAAAAAATGAATTTCAATGAATCATATTGTATATATGAGCCTTTAAGTGTACTGAAATATTAATGTAATATTCATGCAATACAAACATAATACCTTAGTCATTCCTTTGCAACGGAATCAATTAACAAACCGAAAAATCATGGACGAACTTACGGATATTTATAAAAGAATAGAGTACCTGCGCAACAACGGGGTGAAGATGAAAGAAATTGCCGACCGGGTGGATATGGCTCCGAGTGTGTTGTCTGCTTTGTATTCGAGTGTGCTTCCCGCTTATATCGATTTATTGAAAACACGCACACCGGACGAGGCGCTGGATGAAGCTTTGGCACTGGTGAATAATGTTTCCAAGAAACGCTTATTAAATAATGTGGGATCGGTGAGGCTGTTGCTTCAGGAGATGGAACCGGACGTGCAGAGCGAGGCGGAGAATGGCAACTCTTTTATCAAGTTGCTGGGGAAAGAGGCGAAGGAGTCTGTGCAGGAGGTGTATAATTATAGCGGTATGTATCTTAGTTACAGTTTGTCGTCTTCTACGGATAGCTTGAAGATCGAGCCGTACATGATTTGTGCTTCCGAGAATAATGAGTATGTGAAGGTGGGGATGATTAATGCGTATAAGTCGGTGCATTGGGGGAGCGGGATTATCAGTAATCATCAGAACTCTTACCTGATGTTCAACGAAAGGGATTTGCCACAGTTTGCGCTGGTGACTATTTACCTGCAACTTCCGCATTATGAGTTTCCGAATATGCTGAAAGGGCTTTATCTCTGTCTGGACTACAATCATAATCCGATTGCGCGTCGTATTGTACTGGTGAAACAGTCGGATAGTACGGATGTTAATCAGTTTCTGGAGATGGAAGGGTGTCTGGTTCCGCGGGCGGAATTGACTCCGGAATTGGAGGTGTACTATAATTATACGTGTCAGGAGGGAGATTATATCAAAACGTGCACGGTGCCTTCACCTAAGTTGGATGAGACGGATTTGGAGAGAGAGAAGAAGATGTTGAAGATTTAAAGACAAACAACAATAAAAAAAGATCCCGGATGAAAATTGGTTTTTAAAACCTTTTTCATCCGGGATGATTCTTTTTATATGTTTTCTCTATCTTTCTATTGTTATATTCGCTAGAAGAAGAATCGCAAAATATCATTGAAGTTAGCCCATATCAACAGACCGAAGAGCAGAATCATACCGGTCATCTGGGCGTATTCCATAAACTTGTCGCTCGGTTTGCGGCGGGCTATCATCTCGTAGAAGAGGAAGAGCACGTGGCCACCGTCTAATGCGGGGATAGGGAGGATGTTCATGAAAGCCAGGATGATGGAAAGGAAGGCTGTCATATACCAGAACTGGTGCCAGTCCCAGGTAGCGGGGAAGATGCTGCCGATCGTTCCGAAGCCGCCCAGCTGTTTGGCTCCTTCTTTTGAGAAGAGGTATTTCATGTTTCCTACATAGCCTTTCAGGGTTTTCACACCGAGGGAGACACCTGCGGGGAAGGATTCAAAGAAAGCATATTCTTTTTTTACCATAGGGAGCAGACGGTCTGTGACGAGACAGGCGGTTACACCCATCAGGTAGGCGGAGTCTACACGCATACTTAGCGTGTCTGTTGCACCGTTACGCACATAAGTCAGCGTGATTAGACGCGGATCTATGCTGTCTTTGAGCAGGGTTGCTTCGTTTTTCTTACGTTCTGCCATCGCTTCTTTGAAGTCGGAGAAAGAGATCGGTGTTCCGTTCAGGGCGATGATGCTGTCACCTGCCTGGATTCCTGCTTGTGCGGCAGGAGAGTTCACCATTACGCTGTCTATAACGTACGGGAAACGGTAGGAGGCGAAGCGGACACTGTCTGCCAAGAGGCGTTGCATCAGGTCTTCCGGGATATAGACGGAGGCTTTTGCCCCGTTACGGATGACGCTTACTTCGCGTGCATCGGCAATCTGGCTCAACATGTCGCCGTCATAACGTTCGAAAGGAACACCGTCGGCAGAAAGGAGGATATCACCGTCCTGGAAACCTACCGCTTTGGCAGTCTCGTTGAATTCCATACCAAGAGGGGCTTCCTGTACCTTTATATATTGGTCGCCCCATGCAAAAAGAATCATGGAGTAGATGAACAGTGCCAACAGGAAGTTGAACAGTACGCCACCCACCATTATCAGCAGACGTTGCCACGCCGGCTTGGAACGGAACTCCCACGGTTGTTCGGGTTGTTTCATCTGTTCGGTATCCATCGACTCATCAATCATGCCGGCTATTTTGACATAACCGCCCAATGGCAACCAGCCTACTGCATACTCTGTGTCACTTTTCTTGGGTTTGAACTTAAAAAGGGTGAACCAAGGGTCAAAAAATAAGCAGAATTTTTCTACACGCACCTTAAACAAACGGGCAAAAAGAAAATGCCCGCCTTCATGAACGATAACGAGCAAGGATAAGCTCATAATCAATTGCAGGGCACGAATCAAAAATGTTTCCATATAGTCTATTTACAGTTTAAAGCCTTCAACTAATTCTCTACCGAAGAGAGGATATAAAGGCTATTTTCAATTTATATTAATACTAATCAATTTCTTTATTTTCTTTGTTCATCAATGGGATGAAGCGGATCATATCAGACTGGCTGCTATTTTCCTTGCTTCCGCATCCGTAGCTACATAATCGTCGTATGTCGGATTGGCGATGAAGGCAACCCGTTCCATTGTTTTCTCTATTACGTCGCTCATGCCGAGGAAGCTGATGTCGTCTTTTAGGAAAGAGGCTACCACTACTTCATTGGCAGCATTGACGATACAGGGCATATTCCCTCCGCGGTACATCGCTTCGTAGGCGAGTGCCAGGTTGCGGAACCGTTTCGTATCGGGTTGCTCAAACGTCAGATTCGTGCATTGGGAGAAATCGAGTCTGTCGAAAGAAGAGCTGATACGGTCGGGGTAGGAGAATGCGTACTGGATGGGCAGGCGCATATCCGGCATCCCAAGTTGTGCCTTGACAGCTCCGTCTTCAAACTGCACCATCGAGTGAATGACTGATTGCGGATGCACCACCACTTCGATCTGGCTGGGCTGAACACCAAACAACCATTTGGCTTCGATCACCTCAAAACCTTTATTCATCATGGAAGCGGAGTCGATTGTGATTTTTGCTCCCATTTCCCAGTTGGGATGTTTCAAGGCTTGCGTCTTTGTGACGGATTTCAGCTGTTCCAGGGTGCAAGTGCGGAACGGACCTCCGGAGGCTGTCAATATCACTTTCTCGATCGGGTTACCCACTTCTCCCGCTAAACACTGAAAAACAGCAGAGTGTTCAGAGTCTACCGGCAGAATCGGAGTGCGATATTGTTGTGCCAACTGATTAATCAGTTCGCCCGCTACTACCAATGTTTCTTTATTGGCCAACGCAATCGCTTTCTTGGCGCGGATGGCGTTGATGGTTGGTTTTAGTCCGGCATAACCGACCATGGCTGTCAACACCATGTCGATGGGGCCTGCTTCTACAATCTGACAGATAGCGTCTGTGCCTGCGTACACTTTGATAGGCAGGTCGCTCAATGCTTCTTTCAGTTCGGAATACTTTTCTTCGTTGGCTATCACTACCACTTCCGGCTGGAACTTCCGTGCCTGGGCAATCAGTAGTTCCACGCGGTTGTTGGCTGTCAGCGCATAGGCTTCGTACAGGTCGGGATGTTCTTCGATGACTTGCAGAGCCTGCGTCCCGATGGAGCCTGTTGAGCCTAGGATAGCTATTTGTTTTTTCTTTTTGTTAGTCTCTATATTCATTTTTCTATTATCACTTAAAATACGATGTATTTTTCGGGATTCACCGGATGACCTTTATACCAAAGTTCGAAATGGAGGTGCGGCCCTGTACTAAGTGTGCCGCTGTTTCCTACCAGAGCGATGGCTTCCCCTCCTTTCACGCGTTCACCTTCCTTTTTCAGGAGGGAGCCGCAGTGTTTATAGATTGAAATTAAATCCTGGTTATGTTGTACGCCAATCAGATAACCTGTCTCGGCGGTGTATGTACTTAGGATGACGGTCCCGTCCATGGTTGCCAATACACTTTCGTTGGGATTGGCGGCGATGTCGGTGCCGTAATGTTTCTTCTCGGCATTGAAGTGGTCGGACACCATACCTCGTGTCGGACGGTATAAAATGAGTCCGGTCACGTCCGGTTGGGAAGTGATGGAGGTCAGGTTATATTTTTCATTCTCTTCATACTGACGGCGGAATTCTTCTTCCCGTTTGGTACGTTCCATCAGTGTGTCTTCGCGGGCAGTGGTCAGTGAATCGAGTGTCTGCACGCTGTCGATGGATACTTTTCCACTGAAGATATCCTGAATGTTCATGATGTAAAGATTCTGCTTGTTGAGCACTTGTTGTAAAGAGTCTACACGCAGGGCATTGTCCACGATTTGTGTACGGACTTCACTGTTCATGTATCCGGGAAGGTAGTTGCGCAGCGGGGTGAAGGTGATGATGCAGGAAGCGATCAGGAAAAGTACCGCCAGCACGCAAAGTAATACGGAAAGTCCATTGAGCTTGGATACGCGAAGTCCGACAATTTCTTCAAGTGTATTTTCATTAACGATCGTTAGTTTATACTTGAACTTGAAATTTTTCCAGAAAGCTTTACTTCGTCTTCTCTTTGGCATCTCGGGTATTTACTGTTTTTACTATTTACTATTTACTATTTTCAGTGGATGAGCGGCTCATCGTTTTATTCGTTCTCACCGGTCATCTTCCAATTCCTCCAGATTGAGCAACCCTTCGGGAAGTTCCACCGTGATGAGTTTCTGTTTCTGGTCTATTCCTACGATAAATTCCTCCTGGGCGGGAACGAGCAGTTCCTCTTCTTCCGCTCCTTCAACCACGAAAAGGGTGTTTACCGTAGTGGTATCTACATCTATGACTTCTCCCAGAAGTCCGTGATGGATGTCTTCCATCTGGAAACCGATAAAGAAGTTCCAGGATAATTCGCCATCTTCCGCTTCTTCGGCGTGTTTCACGGGGAAGTAGACTTCAATGTTGGTGAACATTCGGGCACGTTCGGCACTGTCGACTCCTTCCAGTTTCACCAAGGCGGTGGAGTCTGAACGGAAGCGGTATTCTTCGATGAAGAAAGGCACGAAAATGCCATCGAGCAGGCATATCAGGTAATCACAGTCCACACGGTCGAAAATATCGTCCGTGAAGGTAAATTGCAATTCGCCGTGGATGCCGTGCGGTTTATTGAATAATCCTATCTTGTATACTTCTTCTTTCTTTATCATATCCGGGTGATTCTGGCTCCGATAGCGTTCAGACGTCCTTCGATGTTCTGATAACCACGGTCTATCTGTTCGATGTTACTAATGGTACTGGTGCCTTCGGCGCTCATGGCGGCAATCAGAAGGGCGATACCGGCACGTATATCCGGTGAAGTCAGGCGGGCGCCGCGCAGCTTGAAGCCGTGGTTGTGTCCGATGACTACGGCGCGGTGAGGGTCGCAGAGAATGATCTGTGCACCCATGTCGATCAGCTTGTCCACAAAGAACAGGCGGCTTTCGAACATTTTCTGATGGATCAGTACGCTGCCTTTGGCTTGTGTGGCTACAACGAGCATCACACTTAGCAAGTCGGGAGTCAGTCCCGGCCAAGTGGCGTCGGCTATCGTCATGATGGAGCCGTCGATAAATGATTCTATCTGGTATGTTTCCTGTGCGGGAACGTAAATATCGTCTCCTCTTTGTTCGAGCTTGATGCCCAGACGGCGGAAGCTCTCGGGGATGATTCCAAGATTTTCGTAAGAAACATTCTTGATGGTAATTTCGCTTTTCGTCATTGCCGCCATGCCGATGAAGCTGCCCACTTCAATCATGTCGGGCAGTACGGTGTGTTGCGTGCCGTGCAGTTCTTCCACGCCTTCGATGGTGAGCAGGTTGGATGCGATACCGCTGATTTTGGCTCCCATCCGGTTGAGTAACCGGCAGAGTTGTTGCACGTAGGGTTCGCAGGCGGCATTGTAAATGGTGGTCGTACCTTTGGCAAGTACGGCTGCCATGACGATGTTGGCTGTTCCGGTGACAGATGCTTCGTCCAGTAGCATATAGCTTCCCTGAAGTCTGTCGGCCGTTATTTCGTAGATACCCCGCTCTTCGTCGTAGCGGAAGTCGGCCCCTAAATTCTGAATACCTACAAAGTGAGTGTCCAGACGGCGGCGACCGATTTTATCTCCTCCCGGCTTGGAAATCAATGCCTTGCCGAAACGTGCCACCATGGGACCTATAAGCATCACAGAGCCTCGCAGACTGGAACATTTCTTTAGGAATTCATCGCTTTCCAAATAAGCCAGGTCTACATTTTCTGCTTTAAAACTATAAGAATCAATGCCTTTCTTTGCAACCGTCACTCCCATCTCCCGCAAGAGCTGAATCAGGTTGTTGACATCAAGAATGTCAGGTATATTGTTCACCGTCACTTCCTCTGCGGTCAGCAACGTGGCACAGATTATCTGCAAAACTTCGTTTTTAGCTCCTTGCGGGTGGATTTCTCCGCTAAGCCGATGTCCTCCTTCGATTACAAATGAAGCCATTAATTTTTTTAGTATTAAGTATAAAGTGTTTAGTATCTTCTTTTATTGTTTTGACGATTGTTGGTATAGTTCGTCTTCGGACGGTAGTTCTGATTCAGGCGTTCTGCCATCAGCCGGACGATATCGTCGGTCATTTGGAGTTCCCCGTTGGACAGTTCGTATAGGTCTTCGGCAATCTTTTTGTCGTCCACTGTATCTTTGTTCCATGCCAAGTAATCCTTTTTCATGTGGTTGCAGATAAGGGCAATCAGGTTTCTCTTTTCGTTTCCTTCAGGGAATTCGATCGCTTTTTTTATCAGTACTTCCAGCGTATGTCCGTAGTGACGGTAACGCATACGGGCAGTGGAGTAGGGGATATGGTCCGGGCGGGTCACCAGATTGTCCTTGCGGATGATTTCATACGGATAGTCAATATCCAGCTCAAAACCGGACATGATAGCCAGGTGGTCCCAAAGCTTGTGCTTGAAATCGGGTACATCACGCAAATGGGGGAACATATTTCCCATAATGTTGATGATGGTGTTGGCACAACGCTGACGTTCTGCACGATCCTGAATGGTCAACGCATAATCTACCATGTTCTGGATGCTACGTCCGTATTCGGGAAGCGGCATTCTTTTCTGTTGAGTATTGTATTGCATTTGTTAAATTAAAATTGAGAATTAAAAATTAAAAAATTAAAGAAGCTTTTTCGGCATGGAGGCAACGAATTCTTTCAGGTAGAAAGGTTCGAAGTAAGCCACGTCTTTATAGTCTTCATCGGCCACTGCTTTTTCTGCCAGTGGGAACATCATTTTAGCCAACGGATGGATATTGTCGATAAAATGTGCGTTCGGATGCGTGATCTGTTCGCGGCATTTGTCGGCTCCGTTTCCAAAGAAATAAACCGGTTGTTCGTTCAGGAACTCCAGGTAAGAGTTCTCATCTACGATGTCGGCGGCAACTGTACGTTTCACTTGTAGACGACGGTCATAGACGGCTGCATATACTTCCATGCGGCGGGCGTCGATCATCGGACAAAGCAAAGCGTTTTCGGGCAAGTCGTGATACAACAGCACCGGAACACTCAATACTTCCAGCGTCGGGATACCGATCAAGGGGATATTGCGCCCGTAACAAATTCCTTTCGCCATAGAAACCCCGATTCGGAGTCCGGTGTACGAACCCGGTCCGCAACTCACTGCAACGGCATCCAAAGGGATGGCATGACTGTCTATGAACGACAATGCTTCATCTACAAAAACTCCTAAAGACACGGCGTGTGAAGGGCCTTTCAAGTCTTCTTTCACAAAAATCGTCTGTCCGTCTTGACTGGCCGCTACCGAGCAAACAGAGGTAGAGGTTTCAATATTCAGTATACACGACATAAAAATCAGCTTATTAAATTGTCGCAAATTTACATGATTATTTCCAATTCTTAAAATATTCGTGTACTTTTGCACAAAACTTTAAGGTTATGATACAGTCTATGACAGGATACGGTAAAGCTACGGCCGAACTTCCTGATAAAAAAATAAATGTAGAAATCAAGTCGCTCAACAGCAAGGCAATGGATTTGTCCACTCGCATCGCTCCGGCGTATCGTGAAAAAGAGATTGAAATCCGTAATGAGATTTCTAAAGTTCTGGAACGTGGAAAAGCTGACTTCAGCCTGTGGATAGAGAAGAAGGAGGGTGCGGATGCTGCTCCCATCAATAAGGATGTACTGAAAAGTTATTATAGCCAGTTGGATTCGATAAGCCGCGAACTGGGGATTCCTTGTCCCGCACCGGAAGACTGGCTCCAACTATTACTTCGCATGCCGGACGTGATGACGAAAACGGAAATTCAGGAACTGACGGAAGAGGAATGGAGCATGGTGCATGCTACCATACTTGAAGCCATCAGTCATTTGGTAGATTTCCGCAAACAGGAGGGGGCTGCATTGGAAAAGAAATTCCGTGAGAAGATTGCCAACATCAACAGTTTGCTCGAACAGATTACTCCTTACGAGAAAGAACGTGTAGAGAAAGTGAAGGAACGCATCACTGATGCTCTCGAAAAGACGTTAAGCGTAGACTACGACAAGAATCGTTTGGAACAGGAACTGATTTACTACATCGAAAAGCTGGATGTCAACGAAGAAAAACAACGTCTTAGCAACCATCTGAAATATTTCATCAGCACGATGGAAAGTGGTAGCGGACAGGGTAAAAAGCTTGGTTTTATCGCCCAGGAAATGGGTAGGGAGATCAACACGTTAGGCAGCAAGTCCAATCATGCTGAAATGCAGAAGATCGTAGTTCAGATGAAGGATGAACTGGAACAGATTAAGGAACAGGTGCTGAACGTGATGTAAAACAGTATCTATCATTTTTAATTCTTAATTCTTCATTAAACTTATGACCGGTAAGCTAATTATTTTCTCTGCTCCGTCGGGTTCGGGCAAATCTACTATAATCAATTATCTGCTGACGCAGAACTTGAATTTAGCGTTTTCTATTTCTGCTACCAGCCGTCCTCCGCGTGGAACGGAGCAGCATGGGGTTGAATATTTCTTCCTTACGCCGGAAGAATTTCGCCAACGCATTGAGAACAACGAATTTCTGGAGTATGAGGAGGTGTATAAGGACCGTTATTACGGAACGCTGAAAGCGCAGGTAGAAAAGCAATTGGAAGCGGGTCAGAATGTGGTGTTTGACGTAGATGTGGTTGGCGGATGCAATATCAAGAAGTTTTATGGTGATCGTGCATTGTCGGTGTTTATCCAGCCGCCTTCGGTGGAAGAATTACGCTGCCGGTTGGAAGGACGTGGAACGGATGCGCCGGAAGTGATTGAAAGTCGCATCGCTAAGGCGGAATATGAATTGGGTTTTGCTCCGCAATTCGATTGTGTGATTGTCAATGACAATTTGGAAACTGCTAAAGCGGAAGCTTTGAAAGTTATCAAAGAGTTTTTGGAACAATGAATAAGCAGAAAACCGGAATCTTCAGCGGATCATTCAATCCGATTCACATCGGACATCTTGCTCTAGCCAACTACCTTTGTGAGTATGAAGGATTGGATGAAATCTGGTTTATGGTGAGTCCTCAGAATCCTTTGAAAGCACAGGAGAAGTTATGGAATGATGAATTACGTCTCGAACTGGTAAAGTTGAGCATCAGTGACTATCCTCGTTTTCAGGCTTCAGATTTTGAGTTTCATTTGCCTCGCCCCTCATATAGCGTATATACGTTGGAGAAACTGCGTGAGGCATTTCCCGATCGCGAGTTTTATTTCATTATCGGTTCCGATAATTGGGAACGTTTTGGATATTGGTATCAGTCCGAACGTATCATTAAAGAGAATCAGATTCTTATTTACCCCCGTCCCGGCTTTCCCGTCAAAGAGGAGGAATTGCCGGAAACGGTGCGTCTCGTTCATTCCCCTGTATTTGAAATCAGTTCTACTTTTATTCGAGAAGCATTGGATGCAGGGAAAGATGTTCGATACTTTGTGCATCCAAAGGTCTGGGAGACTATAAAAGAAAGATAATATACGTCTTTGAATATATTAAAATATATATCCGACAGAATATAACGGATAATTTGTCAGCCACTCCTGTTGCCGGTAATCTGACATGGAAAAACGAATGCCATGTAGTCCTGGATTCTTTTCAACAAAAGAACGCAGACTTTTCGACTGTAAGTTTTCTTCTGCTTTCACTTCAACCGGAATAATATAGATTTCTTTTTGCAATAGAAAATCCAACTCTCCTTTGGAAGTATCTGAAGACCAGTAATAAATATTCAAGCCTTTCACCGATTTCAGTTGTTGTAACACATATTGTTCGGTAATTGCTCCTTTATAATCGGTAAATAAAACATTTCCTTCCAATAATGCCTGTGGGGGGAGTCCGCTCATTGCTCCCATTAATCCGGTATCCAGCATAAATAGTTTGAATGCAGAAAAATCTTCGTATGCCGATAAAGGTATTCCACCTTTCTTTACCCGGTTTACTTTATAAATAAGGCCGGCATCTATCAACCATTCCATAGACAGTTCAAAATCTTTGGCTCTTGCTCCTTCTTTTATAACTCCATAAATGAATTTGCGATTTTCTTTTGCTAACTGTGCCGGAATCGAACGCCACACCATACGAATTCTGGGTACTTCGGCAATAGGAGCATGTTTGGAGAAATCACGATCATAAGAATCCAGTATATTTTGTTGTAACTGGCGGACTTCGGCATAGTCTTTGTGTTCAATAAAGGCATTGACTACTTCAGGCATTCCTCCTACGAAATAATACTGTTTAAGGAAGTCGGTGAGTTTAGAGCGGAAGGTAGAAATCAGGTTCCAATCTTGCTTAGCGAGCAAGCTGGCAAAAGGTTCTTGTCCGATAGCTTCTAAAAACTCGGAAAAAGAAAGTGGATATAAGTCTATAAAATCGACTTTTCCTACTGGGAAAGAATCATTTTGATGCATCGCAATCCCCAATAAAGAACCAGCTGCAATGACATGATACTGTGGTGCTTTCTCTTGGAAATACTTCATAGCTGTCAAACCGCGTGGAGCTTCCTGAAGCTCGTCAAAAAGAATTAAAGTATCCGTATTTACTACTTTTCCGGTAACTAATTGGATAGCCATTAAAATACGTTCGATATCAAAATCTTTTTGGAAAATCTCCTTCATCACTTCATTGTCTTCGAAGTTGATGTAAGCAAACTGTTTGTAAGCAGTAGCCGCAAACTCTTTCATGAGCCATGTCTTTCCTACCTGACGGGCTCCGCGAATAATCAAAGGCTTTCGTGTAGACTTTTCTTTCCAGTCATACAATTCTTGCATTGCATCTCTTCTCATACTTCTTTCTTTTATTATCAGCTACTTATAGATGCAAATGTAAGCATTAAAAGGGATATTAACAAAAAAGTAGTACATTAAAAATGTGATCTTTAACAAAAAGTCGTATCCTAAAAGTGTGGTATATCACAGAAAGTCGTACCTTAAAAATGTAGAATGCTACTATTCGGGTTGTTTTTTCATACCAAGCTACGATACTTTACTCCGTCAATCGATGAAGAGTAATAACGATGATTTCTGCCGGAGCACCAACACGGATTGGTAATTTGGAGGTTCCTATTCCGTTTGTTATAATCAAAGGTATTTTTGCAGAATTATATGCCAGTCCGGTGATGAAACGATTGCCATAGTGTGAGTTAAGTGCCGGGGCAACTCCGAATACACGGACTTGTCCGCCGTGGGTGTGTCCTGCCAGGGCAAGGTCGGTGTTAGCTACTGAAACATCTTCTATGTAATCCGGAGTATGAACCAGTAAGATGACAAAATCTTTGGGAGAGAGTGCCAGAGTAGGCGATACTCCGTTGCGCCCCAGATCAAAAGGATTGCGCACTCCAGCGATAATGATCTGCTGCCCGTCTTTACGAAGCGTATCTACTTCATGTTCTAACGGACGCATGCCGTAATGTTTCATTGTATTCACAATATCGTCGTGGCAACGTTCGTAGTCGTTATTGCCCATTACCCCATAAGTGCCCATCGGTGTTTTTACGCGTGCCAGTGCGGAAAACAAAGGTTCCACATATTCACAACCTTCCTGATAGTCACCACCCATTAGAAGCACATCAGCCTTTTGAGCAATCAGTAGGCGGACAAGGTCGTTCAGGCCTTTTTCTTTCAGCAGACTTTTGTAGTGTAAGTCGGAAATGAAAGCGATACGGAAACCTTCAAAGGCTTCGGGAACATCGCGGTGTGTAAAGTCATATTTTACTACACGGTCCACTCCGGTATAGACAGAAGATACATCTACGCTGGAAGAAGTGATTTTTGTTCCCCGCAGTACCAGATCCGACGATTCGTGTGTATCGGTAGAAGTCTTTTCCTTTGTATTCTGCTTTTTGTTTTTGGAAACATTCAGCTCTTTGAGTTGCGAGTGGTCGGGGGAGAATAACCCGGCTATGGCATTAGCCGTATCCGGATAAATAGAATCTGAATTTAAAACAGGGCGTGGCAAGGTAGCCACCATATTCTTTTTCGACTTACAGGAAACCAGCAAAAGCAATGTCAACAGGATAACAGGGTAGATTGTTTTTATTTTCTTCATCTTCTCTTAGTTTGAAGTTTTTCGGGGTGCAAAGATACGAAAAATCATGTATCTTTGTCCGTCAAAACTATTTATAATATATTAAAGTATGGAAGAAGTAAAGCGTAACTCGCTACAAGCATGGATATTAGCTGCACGTCCCAAAACGCTGACAGGGGCCATAACTCCGGTTATGATAGGTACTGCTCTTGCTGCAATGGACGGACGTTTTCACTGGTTGCCTGCACTGATCTGCTGTCTGTTTGCAAGTCTGATGCAAATTGCCGCTAATTTCATCAATGACCTTTTCGACTTCCTCAAAGGAACAGACCGGGAAGACCGGTTAGGCCCCGAACGTGCTTGTGCGCAAGGATGGATTTCTCCGCAAGCGATGAAAACCGGGATTATTATTACGGTTGCTCTTGCCTGCCTTATCGGCTGTACGTTACTCTTCTTTGCCGGGTGGGAATTGATTATCGTAGGAGTGCTTTGTGTGTTATTTGCCTTTCTTTATACCACCGGTCCTTATCCTCTTTCTTACAACGGTTGGGGCGATGTATTGGTGATTGTCTTTTTCGGCTTTGTACCCGTAGGCGGAACATATTACGTACAGGCGCTAACTTGGACACCGGATGTCACTATCGCCTCTTTAATCTGCGGACTGCTTATCGATACATTGTTGGTAGTCAATAATTATCGTGACCGCGAAGCGGATGCACGCAGTGGAAAAAGGACAGTGATCGTTCGTTTTGGCGAGAAATTCGGTCGCTATTTTTATTTGATGCTGGGGATTACCGCTTCTCTTCTCTGCTTGTGTTTCCTTCGTGAAGGTCATTTCTACGCCGCTTTTCTTCCGCAACTTTATCTGATCCCTCATTTCCTTACCTGGAAACGGATGGTGAAAATATACAGCGGTAAAAAATTAAACAGCATATTAGGCGAGACTTCGCGTAATATGCTGCTTATGGGTATTCTTATTGCAATAGGAATGTTGATAAATTGAGAATCATTTCCCGTACATCTTTTCGTAGTAACCCTGATAATCTCCGCTGGTAACTTCTTCCACCCAAGCTTGGTTGGCTAAATACCATTCGATTGTCTTTACGATACCGACCTCGAATTTAGTTTCGGGATACCATCCTAAGGCATTTGTTATCTTGGTGGGGTCGATAGCATAACGTTGGTCGTGTCCCAGACGGTCCTTAACGAAAGTAATCAGATCTTCGTTGATCCAGTCGATCGAAATATCTCCGTTTTCGTCTTTCACTTTCTTTTTGAGAACCTGACGATATTCGGGATTTTCTGCCATCAGACGGTGGATAGTCGAAATTGTCAGTTTCACGATTTCGAGGTTTGTTTTCTCGTTGTGTCCACCAACGTTGTACACTTCTCCGTCTTGACCTTCACGCACAACGAGGTCGATTGCTTTGCAGTGGTCTTCCACATAAAGCCAGTCGCGCACATTGCTACCGTCACCGTAGACGGGGAGATGCTTTCCTTCGAGGATATTCTTGATAATCAACGGAATCAATTTTTCCGGGAAGTGGTACGGACCGTAGTTGTTGGAGCAACGGGTAATCGTTACCGGCATTTTATAAGTGTCGTGGTAAGCCATTACCACCATGTCTGCACTTGTCTTAGAAGCACTGTATGGGCTGTGAGGACAAAGCGGAGTTGCTTCAGTGAAATACCCTTCGGCTCCCAATGAACCATACACCTCATCGGTAGATACCTGATGATAGCGTACACCTTTTCTCCAGGTCGGATATCCTTGTTCGTCTTTCCCCATTACCCATGCACGGCGTGCACAATCCAGTAAGTTCTGTGTTCCGAGAATGTTGGTAATCAGAAACAGTTGCGGATTTTCAATGCTGCGGTCCACATGGCTCTCGGCAGCGAAATTCACCACATAGTCAAAACGATACTCAGCAAAAAGACCGTCTACCACATCGCGGCTACAAATGTCTCCTTTGATAAAGACACAGCGTTCGTTGTCGATGTCTTTGGCAATCGTTCCTAAGTTACCTGCATACGTCAAAGCGTCCAATATCACGACTTTGATGTCGTTATGTTTGGCTAAGATGTACTTGATGTAATTTGCCCCGATAAATCCTGCGGCACCGGTCACTAGATAAGTTTTCATATTTTATTCTTTATGTTGATTTTAGGATTGTTTAGCCAATTCGATAAGGTACTTTCCATACTCGGTTTTTTCGAGCTGTTGACCCAGTAGAAGCAACTGCTCCGTCGGAATCCATCCCTGACGCCAGGCGATTTCTTCAATACAGCTGACGTAAAAACCTTGGCGGTTCTGAATAGTGGCCACGAAGTTGGAAGCTTCCAGCAGACTGTCGCAGTTACCCGTATCGAGCCATGCAAATCCGCGTCCGAAGAGTTCCACTTTCAATGTACCTTCTTCCAGATACAGACGGTTCAAGTCTGTTATCTCATACTCTCCACGTGCTGAAGGACGAAGAGCCGCTGCTTTTTCCGTCACACTGGCATCGTAGAAATAAAGTCCCGGAACGGCATAATTACTTTTCGGCACTTCCGGCTTTTCTTCCAGTGAAATCACTTTTCCCTGTTCGTCAAATTCCACTACACCATAAGCGCGCGGGTCTTTCACGTAGTAACCGAAGATGCAGGCGCCCTTTTCTATATTGGCAGCCCGGCGGAGCATGGCGGAGAAGCCCTGTCCGTAAAACATATTATCCCCAAGAATCAGACAGCCCGGTTCGCCGTTCAGGAAATCGGCTCCCAATACGAAAGCTTGTGCCAGTCCGTTAGGTTGTTCCTGAATTTTATAGGAGAAAGACATACCCAGTTCCTCACCCGTTCCCAACAAGTCGCGGAACATCGGCAAGTCGCGTGGAGTCGAAATAATCAACACTTCGCGTATTCCTGCCAACATAAGTGTTGACAACGGATAATAAATCATCGGCTTGTCATACACAGGCATGATTTGTTTGGAAATCGCTTTAGAGAGCGGATAAAGTCGGGTGGCACTACCACCGGCTAGAATAATTCCTTTCATGTTCGTCTGAGTTATTCATTAACTGCGTGCAAAGGTCGGAAAGAATTCCGACGTGGCAAAATTTTAAAATAATTTTTCAATCTGGCAGGAACATTTATTTTATTTGTCCGCCAATTCGATGACTTCCAAGTCCTGAAAGGCCCCCTGGTTGATAACAAAACGTACCAAAGTCCGTACCTTGTGGAAACCGGACATGCCGGCAGCTCCCGGATTAATATGCAACATATCCAGTGTTTTATCATATTTCACCTTTAATATATGAGAATGTCCGCTGATAAAAAGTTTGGGCGGACGTGCCATCAGACTGCCGATGATGGAAGGATCGTATTTCCCCGGATAACCGCCGATATGTTTAATCAGCACTTCTGCACCATCCACCGTGAAACGGTTTATTTGCGGATACAGCTTTCTGATTTCCTGTCCGTCAATATTTCCATATACCGCCCGGAATGGACGGAAGGCGGCTAACTTTTCCGCTACTTCCAGCGAACCGATGTCTCCGGCATGCCAGATTTCGTCACACGGTTCAAAATATTCCAGATATTTCTCGTCCCAGTAAGCGTGAGTATCAGATAATAATCCAATTCTTGTCATAAATTTCTTTGTTTAATCCCACAAAGATACTATATTTGGAAAAATCTTAAAGCACATGGAAAGCAAATATAATTATTTCAAGCGAGATATTAGTTGGCTCTCATTCAATTACCGCGTATTGTTGGAGGCTCTGGACGAGCGTCTACCGCTCTACGAACGTATCAACTTCATCTCTATCTACTCTTCCAACCTCGAAGAGTTTTACAAAATCCGTGTAGCCGACCATAAAGCTGTTGCCTCCGGCGCTACGGAAAGTGATGAAGAAACCGTACAATCCGCCCGCGAACTGGTAGAAGAAATAAATAAAGAAGTCACCCGCCAGCTGGATGACCGTGTACGCATTTATGAAGAGAAACTACTACCTGCCCTGCGCAAGAATCACATCATCTTTTATCAGGACAGACATGTAGAACCGTTCCACCAGCAGTTTATTAAAGACTTTTTCCGGGAAGAAATTTTTCCCTACCTGCAGCCTGTGCCTGTATCCAAAGATAAAATAGTCTCCTTCCTGCGGGATAACCGCCTTTACCTGGCCATACGAGTCTATCCGAAGAAAGAAGGAAATGAAGGAACTACCAGTCTAACAGAATCCCGGCAACCTCTTTACTTCGTGATGAAGCAACCCTACGCCAAAGTGCCCCGCTTCATCGAACTTCCATCCCGCGAGAAAAACCATTACCTGATGTTTACCGAAGATATAATCAAGGCAAACCTCAACCTTATTTTCCCCGGCTACGATGTTGATTCCAGCTACTGCATCAAAATCTCCCGTGACGCTGACATATTAATTGACGACACCGCCAGCAGTGCCGACCTTGTCGCTCAACTCAAGAAGAAAGTGAAGAAACGTAAGATCGGTGACGTCTGCCGTTTCGTCTACGACCGTGGTATGCCTCATGACTTTCTGGACTTTCTGGTAGACGCCTTCCATATTCAGCGTGATGAACTTGTCCCCGGCGACAAGCACCTGAATCTTGAAGACCTGCGTCATCTTCCCAACCCGAACAAATCTCTTCACAGCCTCGAAAAGCCGAAGCCAATGAAGCTGACCATCCTCGACGAAAAAGAATCTATCTTCAACTACGTTGCCAAGAAGGACCTGTTATTATATTACCCTTATCACTCTTTCGAGCACTTCATCCACTTCCTGTATGAAGCCGTGCACAACCCGGAAACCCGTGAAATCATGGTAACCCAATACCGCGTAGCTGAAAACTCCGCCGTCATCAACACCCTGATAGCCGCCGCCCAAAACGGCAAGAAAGTCACCGTATTCGTGGAACTGAAAGCCCGTTTCGACGAAGAAAACAACCTTGCCACGGCCGAAATGATGCAAGCCGCCGGCATTAAAATAATATACAGCATACCCGGTCTGAAAGTACACGCCAAAGTAGCCCTTATCCGCCGCCGCGGACTGAACGGTGAAAAAATACCCAGCTACGCCTATATCAGCACCGGTAACTTTAATGAAAAGACCGCCACCCTCTACGCCGACTGTGGCCTTTTCACCTGCCGTCCGAAGATAGTGGCCGACCTCTATAACCTCTTCCGCACCCTGCAAGGCAAAGAAGACCCGAAGTTCACCACCCTTCTTGTCGCTCGTTTCAACCTCATCCCCGAATTGAACCGCCTGATTGATCGGGAAATCGCCCTCGCCGACGAAGGCAAACAAGGCCGTATCATCCTAAAAATGAACGCCCTCCAAGACCCCGCCATGATTGACCGTCTCTACGAAGCCTCCGAACACGGCGTACAAATAGACCTCATCGTCCGTGGAATCTGTTGTCTTATCCCCGGACAGTCATACAGTCGTAACATCCGTGTCACCCGTATTGTAGACAGTTTCCTCGAACACGCCCGCATCTGGTACTTCGGCAACGACGGCAAACCCAAAGTCTTCATGGGCTCCCCCGACTGGATGCGTCGTAACCTCTACCGCCGCATCGAAGCCATCACCCCCATTCTCGCCCCCGACCTGCGTGACAGCCTCATCGAAATGCTTAATATCCAGCTCGCCGACAACCAAAAAGCCTGCTGGGTAGACGACAACCTGCGAAATATATTCAAAAAAAGAGCGCCCGGCACCCCCGCTGTACGAGCCCAATACACCTTCTATGACTGGTTAAACAAAACAAATAACTAAAAAACAACCAACTAATTAACTAACATAAGAATCCCATACCCGTGTCCTGCAACTTACAACACCCCACACGGCCTTCCCGCAACGTTCCCGCTGCACATCCCCGTTATACGCCCTTACTACATGGCTTCCCTCGCAACAACCACACCGACATCTCATGCAACCTCCCCCACAACGCCCACCCCGCACGCCCCTCCGGCCTACTTTTTTCTCCGTCAAGCGAGCCCCCGTAACGGAGCGTCAAAAAGGGCAGACTGTTTGAGCGTAGCGAGTTTCTGCCCTTTAGCGCAGTGCAGGGAGCGAGTAGGAGAAAAAAGTCAGCCTTGAATTTTTCTTTGCTTCTTTCTTTTGTTTCAAGACAAAAGAAAGACGATTACGAGACAAAAGAAAGATGATTGTAACATAAATGTAACATGTATGACACCTCCCTGCAACGTCAAATCCCGTCCTTTGCAGCCGGAAACAACATACACATATATTTATTATGGAGACTATTTATTTATGCATTATCATCTTCCTCTTTGTACTAGCTGTTTTCGATCTGATAGTCGGAGTCAGTAATGATGCAGTTAACTTTTTGAACTCTGCGGTAGGCGCCAAGGCCGCTTCGTTTAAAACCATTCTTTTCATAGCCGGTATTGGTATATTCATTGGCGCTTCCCTGTCCAACGGTATGATGGACATTGCCCGGCACGGCATCTACCAGCCCGAGCACTTCTACTTTGCCGAAATCATGTGCATTCTGCTGGCCGTCATGTTGACCGACGTAGTACTGCTGGACGTATTCAACTCCATGGGGATGCCCACCTCTACCACCGTTTCACTAGTCTTTGAACTACTCGGAGGTACCTTTGCCCTCTCACTTATCAAAGTACATAATAGCGATACCCTCGGTCTGGGCGACCTCATAAACACCGACAAAGCCCTCTCCGTCATCATGGCGATCTTCGTCTCCGTCGCTATCGCCTTCTTCTTCGGAATGCTTGTACAATGGCTTGCCCGTGTGATATTCACTTTCAACTATACGAAAAAGATGAAATACAGCATTGCCCTCTTCGGAGGTGTAGCCGCTACCGCTATCATCTATTTCATGCTTATCAAAGGACTGAAAGACAGCTCCTTCATGACCTCTGAAAACAAACACTGGATACAAGACAACACACTGATGCTAATCACCGTTTTCTTTGTATTCTTCACCGTACTGATGCAAATCCTTCACTGGATGAAAATCAATGTTTTCAAAGTCGTCGTACTGATGGGAACCTTCGCTCTGGCTCTCGCTTTTGCCGGTAACGACCTTGTCAACTTTATTGGCGTTCCCCTCGCAGGTTTCTCCTCTTTTTTAGATTACACCGCCAACGGAGAAGGAAATCCGAACGGCTTCCTGATGACCTCCTTGCTGGGACCTGCTAAAACACCGTGGTATTTTCTTATCGGAGCCGGAGCCGTCATGGTCTACGCCCTCTGCACCTCTAAAAAAGCACATGCTGTAATTAAAACATCTGTCGACCTTTCCCGCCAAGATGAAGGAGAAGAAGCATTCGGAAGTACTCCGATCGCCCGCACAGTAGTCCGCATCAGCATGACACTTGCCAATGGAATCTCCCGAATAATGCCGGACGGCAGCAAAAAATGGCTTGACTCCCGCTTCCGCAAAGACGAAGCAATCATTGCCGACGGAGCTGCTTTCGACCTTGTCCGCGCTTCTGTCAACCTGGTATTGGCCGGTCTGCTCATCGCCTTGGGAACCTCCCTGAAACTTCCCCTTTCCACCACCTACGTAACCTTCATGGTAGCTATGGGTACTTCTTTGGCCGACCGCGCCTGGGGACGTGATTCAGCCGTTTACCGTATCACCGGCGTATTAAGCGTCATCGGAGGCTGGTTCATCACCGCCGGAGCCGCCTTCACCATCTGTTTCTTCGTAGCTCTCGTACTCCATTATGGAGGTAACATCTCTATCATCGCCCTCATCGGTATAGCTGTATTCATCTTGATCCGTAGCCAGGTGATGTACAAGAAACGCAAAGCGAAAGAACAAGGTAACGAAACGCTGAAGCAACTGATGCAAACCACAGACAGCACAGAAGCCCTGCAACTGATGCGTAAGCACACCCGCGAAGAACTTTCCAAAGTATTGGAATATGCAGAAACAAATTTCGAACTGACTGTCACTTCATTCCTTCATGAAAATCTGCGAGGATTGCGTCGTGCCATGGGGTCCACTAAATTTGAGAAACAGCTCATCAAACAGATGAAACGTTCGGGCACCGTCGCCATGTGTCGTCTCGACAATAACACCGTACTCGAAAAAGGACTTTATTACTATCAAGGCAACGACTTCGCCAGCGAATTGGTCTACAGTATTTCCCGCCTCTGCGAACCTTGCCTCGAACATATCGACAACAACTTCAACCCATTGGACGCCATCCAGAAAGGTGAATTCAGCGATGTATCCGAAGATATCACCTATCTGATTCAGCAGTGTCGTAAGAAAATGGAAAACAACGAGTACAACGACTTCGAAGAAGAAATCCGTCGTGCCAACGACCTCAACGGACAGCTTTCACTATTGAAACGTAAGGAACTGCAACGCATCCAAAGCCAATCAGGAAGCATCCGGGTGAGCATGGTGTATCTCACGATGGTTCAGGAAGCACAGAACGTAGTCACTTATACCATCAATTTGATGAAAGTAAGCCGTAAATTCCAGATAGAAACTGAAATGCCGTAAGGACGAAAAGCAAGGATCGTCCACTGAATAACGGACGAATCATACTCCGCACGGAAAGGACTGTCTGATAAACCCTGTTTACATAGGAGGGGGTGTATCAAACAGTCCTTTCTTTTTCAGAAATAGGTTTAAAAAAGCTCTATTCTTTAGTATTTGATCTGGTAAAATTGTATATTTATAGTCGATAAGATACTTGAGACGATTTTAGATGCAATGATATAAAAACGAAATGAATGAAATATCAGTTAGAAATAACCACCTTACTGGTTCCTGTCAATGTGCATCAACTGTTTGAGAAATGTGAATGGCCTGAACTAAACTGTTTTGACAGAGAAATGGTTGAAGGCTATTTCTCTGATTTGGTGAATGGTATTCAAACCGATGAGGCTTTGGACGATTGGACGCTGACCGTTGTCCTTTATATCGGCACTTATTTGGGAGCCAACCATATCAGTATCTGGAAACATGGAATCACCGATACGGTAACTAAAGAAAAAGTGCTGACGATAGGTATACCTCTTCCTTGTAGTAAAACCATTCGTTGGGGAGTGAAGAAGAAAGGACGTTTTACGGGTAAAATACCGGATGAAAGCTTTAGGAGGAATAACAGACTCCTTCCCGTCAACTTTGCAAAATATGATAATATGGAGACCTATATAGAAGATAACATCCGGATAGCCCTTTTGAACCTGTTTGAAGTTGGTTTTACCCTGAAAGGATATAAAGTAAAGAAGCGGTAATAAGTAACTGAATTGTAATCAAACTTCTTTTTCATAGGGATTAAACTTGCTTATCCCGGCAGGAAAACGTATCTTTGTTGGTAAGAAAACTATAACCGCAAGTTCTGATTATAAAACCGAAACTTTTGATTATGTAATCAGAAGTTTCAGTTATAAAACCAGAACTTGCGGTTTTAGTTTGTCCTATAGGAAAAACAACTTTTCCTGTAGGGGAGAACAAGTTTTCTACCTATAGCGAGTAAGTTTTCTATTAATAATCAATATTTCAAATAAACTTTAGTATTATGGCAATGTACGTAATGGAAGAAATGCCCGATATTCATGGAACGGGCGAACAGGTACTTTATCCTCGGTTTGCAATGATAGATCAGGTATCTACCGAGGATTTAATACGTCAGATAGCATCCAGCAGTGGTTTTAATGTCGGAGATGTGGAAGGCGTAATTACACAGATCGGTATTGAAATGGCACATCAGATGGCAGAAGGCAAGTCTGTGAAGCTGGATGGTATCGGAACATTCTCTCCTTCGTTGGCGTTATGCAAAGATAAAGAACGCGAAAAGACCGGAGAGGGTGAAACCCATCGTAACGCACGAAGCATTGTGGTGGGGAGCGTGAACTTTCGTGTAGACAGGAAGATGGTGAGGCGTATCAACGGAAGATGTCTGCTGGAAAGAGCTCCGTGGAAGTCGCAACGCTCTTCACAGAAGTATACACCGGAGCAACGACTAGCATTGGCTGTTAGATATCTGGAGGAACATCCTTTTCTGACGGTCTACGAATACCGGAAACTGACAGGTCTGCTGCGCACGGCGGCTACCAATGAATTGCGCCAATGGGCGTATACGCCCGGTTCCGGTATCGGGATTGATGGTAGAGGAACACATCGGGTGTATATAAAGAAAACATAATTCATCATATTTGTATGATGATACTATACAAATACTTTATATCTTTGTAAAACAATGACATAAATCGCGATTTAACCATACCACTGAAAATATGAAAACAAAAACTTTATTAGGCTTCTTTCTCCTCTCTCTCATGACTTTTTGTATATCAGCCTGTCAAGATGATGCAGAGATTATTTTATTTAGCGGTTCCGAATTAATCGACGAAACGGGAACCTGTACGAACACGATTTCTTCTACAGTCCTGTATCTTAATGGATGGGAAGTGTCTTTACATATAAAGGTGAAAATGATGTAGAGAAACAACACACCTTCTTTAATTTTAGCCCGTATTTAGGAACTCAAAGTCTTACAAGAGAAAGAGGTCCGATTACTACGGCATGGTTGGAAGATGTATCTGATTCACCTTATCTCGAAGATGTTTTACCTGCAGATAGAACGGTTGTATATTGGGTGGATACAATGATCTTCAGTTTATCTGCGGAGGATTTGTAATCATTTGTACGGGCTTTATTGTAAAGCCCGTATACGTACTTCGGTTGTTTTCTCATTTTTCAATCCTTCTTTTACTTTATTGATATCCGTATTTCCGTAATGATAAGGATACAAAATGTGCGGCTTGATAATTTGAGTTGCACGTATCGCTTGTTCCGGTGTCATGGTGTAGGGTTGGTTGACTGGCAGGAAAGCGATATCAATATCTTTCATTTGGTTTAGTTCTGGAATATCTTCTGTATCTCCGGCGATATAGATGCGGGTCCCTCCCAGAGTAAGAATATAGCCGTTGTCACGTCCTTTGGGATGGAACTTATCTCTGCCGGGAGTCGTATTATAGGCCGGTACGGCTTCCAGTTTCATATCATCTGCCAGTTGAAGCACATCACTGTTCTTCATTTCCTGTCCTCTGTTCAGCATTTTCCGGCAATTAGGATTAGCAATAATTCTAGTCCCGCTTGTTTCGATAGCTGCTATTGCTTTGGTATCGAAATGGTCTCCATGTTCATGCGTAATCAGGATGAAATCCGCCTTCGGCTGTTGTGTATAGTCGGCGTAATCGGATACTGGATCAACGAATATTTTTTGTCCTGCATATTCCAGCAATAAGCTCGCATGTCTGAAGAAAGTGATCTTCAGGCTTTTCCCATTTTGGGTGGTAAATGAATCCATTTCAAAGTTTTGCATCTTTGTAGTCAGGTTAGTTGGGTTGTTAAATGAATGGGAATAAGAAAATCCGTAAGAAAAGCATAATACGAATGCTAATAATAGATTCTTTTTCATATCTGTACAGAATTTGGTTCCCTGCAAAGATAAACATCCGGGAGGATTTATCGGTTCACATTTGAAATGATTCTCTTCGAAATTAACTTTCTTTTTGTGGTAAATAAAAAGGCACGGAAAATCTTTCATTCCCGTGCCTTTTCTTAGTATTTGATACCTTTACGGTATTGTTATGCGTTCAAAGCCTGTTCGATATCAGCAATGATATCATCCGCATTTTCGATACCTACCGATAGGCGGATCAGGTCCGGACGTACACCGGCTTCCATCAGTTGCTCATCCGTCAACTGGCGGTGAGTATGGCTTGCCGGATGGAGCACGCAACTGCGTGCATCGGCTACGTGAGTAACGATAGCGATGAATTCCAGTGAATCCATAAACTTGATAGACACATCACGTCCGCCTTTCAGACCAAAGGAGATGACTCCGCAAGAACCGTTCGGCATATATTTCTGTGCCAGGCTGTAATATTTGTTGTCCGGCAGACCACAGTAGTTTACCCAAGCTACTTTCTCATTTTTAGAAAGATATTCAGCCACTTTCTGTGCGTTACGGCAGTGTTGAGGCATACGTAAGTGCAGTGTCTCAAGTCCCAGATTTAATAAGAAAGAGTTTTGCGGGCTTTGGATGCTGCCGAGGTCACGCATCAGTTGCGCAGTTGCTTTGGTGATGTAGGCACCTTTGCCGAATGCTTTCGTGTAAGTCAGCCCGTGGTAAGACTCGTCCGGCGTACAAAGTCCCGGGAATTTTTCTGCGTGAGTATCCCAGTCAAAATTACCGCTATCTACAATACAGCCACCTACGCTTGTAGCGTGTCCGTCCATATATTTGGTAGTAGAATGAACTACGATGTCAGCTCCCCATTCAAACGGGCGACAGTTGATAGGAGTAGGGAAGGTGTTGTCAACAATCAAGGGGACCCCGTGACTGTGTGCGATACGTGCGAACTTTTCAATATCCAACACTTCCAGAGAAGGATTGGAAATTGTTTCGCCAAACAAAGCCTTTGTATTCGGTTTGAAAGCTGCAGAAATTTCTTCTTCGCTGGCATCCGGATTTACGAAAGTCACATCGATGCCGAGTTTCTTCATCGTCACTCCGAACAGGTTGAACGTACCTCCATAAATAGCGGAAGAACAAACGAAGTGATCTCCTGCCTGGCAGATATTAAAAATGGCATAGAAGTTGGCTGCCTGACCGCTGGAAGTCAGCATAGCGGCTACACCACCTTCAAGAGCGGCGATTTTGGCGGCAACGGCGTCATTCGTTGGATTTTGCAGGCGGGTATAAAAGTAACCACTGTCTTCCAAATCGAACAGGCGGGCCATTTGCTCGCTGGTATCGTATTTGAAAGTTGTACTTTGATAGATGGGCAATACGCGTGGTTCGCCTTTTTTAGGCGTCCATCCAGCCTGTACACACAGGGTTTCCGGTTTGAATTGTTTTGCCATAATGTTATCGGGTTTTAATGTTTTATTTCAAAAAATGTTTTAATGCTGCAAAAGTAGGGAAAATAATTGTATTTTTGCCCTGTTTATGAGTGAAATGATAACTCTTGCGAAGGAGATAGTTAATGTAGTTATGAAAAATAAACTCTATATTCTTTTATTCTTAGCTTTTCTTTTTTCGGGCACAACTCTTTGGGCGCAGCAGAAGGCAACTCCGAAGGCGGGTGAGGGCATCTCTTCTTTTCTGTTGAGGCACAACCGTTCTCCGAAGAAGTATTACGACGATTTTATAGAGTTGAATAAGCAGAAGCTGGGAAAGAATAATGTGCTTAAAGTAGGCGTGACTTATGTTATTCCTCCGGTAAAGAAATCGACAACTACTTCTGCCAAGACTACTCCTGTCAAAAATACGGGTGCCAAGAACACAACTTCCGAAAGCGCCGGGACAAAGCAACCATCTTCAAAAGCTAAATCGACAAAAATAGGAACCACCATCAACGAACCTCTGTTTGGAAAGCAACTGGCTAATGTGAAAGTCACTTCCAACCGTCTTGCCGGTGCTTGTTTCTATGTGGTCAGCGGACACGGAGGTCCCGATCCGGGAGCTATTGGAAAAGTGGGTAGATACGAACTGCATGAAGATGAATACGCTTATGATATTGCACTCCGTCTGGCACGTAACCTGATGCAGGAAGGAGCCGAAGTGCATATCATCATTCAAGATGCCAAAGATGGTATTCGTGATGATTCGTATCTGTCGAACAGTAAACGTGAGACTTGTATGGGGGATGCAATTCCTTTAAATCAAGTGCAACGCCTTCAGCAACGTTGTGATAAAATAAACGCCCTTTACCGGAAAGATCGTAAGAATCATTCTTATTGCAGGGCGATTTTTATTCATATCGATAGTCGTAGTAAGGGAAAACAAACGGATGTCTTTTTCTATTATTCGAATAAAAAAGGAGACAGCAAACGACTGGCGAATAATATGAAAGATACGTTTGAGTCAAAATATGATAAGCATCAGCCTAATCGGGGTTTTTCCGGCACAGTGAGCGGGCGCAACTTGTACGTGCTTTCCCATACCACTCCCGCTTCCGTTTTTGTGGAGTTGGGCAATATCCAGAATACGTTCGATCAGCGTCGGTTGGTGATAAATTCCAATCGTCAGGCACTCGCAAAATGGCTGATGGAAGGCTTCCTGAAAGATTACAAGGAGAAGAAATAACATTTTTACTTCTCCTTTCGTGAACAAAATAAAAATCTGAATGTTTTATATATGCAAATCGCCTGATGGCTACTTGTAGGTATGCGAATATATATAGGCTAGTGAATATGCCTCCCCGGCATAACAGGAAGATTGCATAGTAGTTTTGTCGTGTTTTATTTTGTGTTTGTGTTGTGACGGTGCTGCGATGTGAATCGGGGTGCCGTTTTTTTTTCGTTTCTCTTGAATTCGTTAAAGAGCACGTTATTTCATTTTCTTATCATATTATTGAATAAAATCTTATCAATCCTGTGAACAAAATCCGGAAGTGTATGTTATTTATTGTGCAAATCGCCTGATAAAGCTTCTTGTGTGTATGCGAATATAGATAAGTCAAGCAAGGTATGCCTCCCCGGCATGACAGGAAGATTGCATAGTAGTTTTGTCGTGTTTTATTTTGTGTTTGTGTTGTGACGGTGCTGCGATGTGAATCGAGGTGCCGTTTTTTTATGTATATAAAAAGACTTACTCATAAAAAGAGGGCTTACAAAGATTCTAAAGTATATCGTAGAATCTATGTAAGCCCGTCTTGATGGGAGGGTGCTTTATGCACACCTTATCTAGTTGTTATAAAGGCATATTACCGTGCTTCTTGGGTGGATTTGTCTGCATCTTGTTTTCCGTCATTTCCAACGCCTGAATCAGACGTTTGCGAGTCTGTCTCGGATAAATGATTTCGTCAATATATCCCAGTTCGGCAGCTTGATACGGAGTAGCAAACTTTTCTTTGTAGGCTTCCAGTTCCTTAGCTTTTGTTGCTTCGTCAGCTTTGCGGAACAGGATATTGATGGCGCCGTCTGCACCCATCACTGCAATTTCTGCGCTGGGATATGCGAAGTTCACATCAGCTCCGGTCTGCTTGGAGTTCATTACGATATAAGCGCCGCCGTAAGCTTTACGGGTAATAACAGTCAGTTTGGGAACAGTAGCTTCTGCGAACGCATAAACTATTTTTGCGCCGTGACGGATGATACCGTTGTTTTCCTGCGTATATCCCGGAAGGAATCCCGGAACATCTTCGAATGTAATCAACGGAATATTGAAACAGTCGCAAAAACGGATAAAACGACTTGCTTTGTCGCTGGCGTCGATATCAAGAACGCCGGCAAGATAAGCCGGCTGATTGGCTACGATACCTACCGAACGACCTGCCATGCGGGCAAAGCCGATGATGATATTCTTTGCAAAGTTCGGCATGACTTCGAAGAAATAACCGTTGTCTATCACGCGTTCGATAATGTCTTTCATATCATACGGTACGTTCGGATCTGCCGGAACGATTGTATCCAGAGAAGCGTCTTCGCGGTTGGTTTCGTCGGCGCAAGGTTGTTTCCTGGCTTCATCCATATTATTCTGCGGTAAGAAAGACAACAGTTCGCGGATACTCATCAACAGTTCTTCTTCGGAGTTGCACATAAAATGCGTCACACCGCTCTTGCTGCTATGTGTCATTGCGCCACCCAGCTCTTCTTTGCTTACTTCTTCATGAATCACGGTTTTTACTACATCGGGACCAGTCACGAACATGTGACTTTTTTCTTTCACCATAAAGATGAAATCGGTAAGGGCAGGAGAGTAGCAAGCGCCTCCGGCACAAGGACCCAGGATGGCCGAAATCTGTGGAATCACACCGCTGGCCATTGTGTTCTGATAGAAAATATCCGCATAACCGGAAAGACTTTCGATGCCTTCCTGAATACGTGCGCCACCCGAATCATTCAAAGCGATAATCGGTGCGCCGTTCTTCAACGCAAGTTGTTGTACTTTTACAATCTTTTTGGCATTGGAAGCAGACAGTGAACCGCCATATACGGTAAAGTCATAAGCGTAAACAAATACCTGGCGACCGTCTACTTTTCCGTAACCTGAAACAATACCGTCTCCTGGAATTTTGTTTTTATCCATGCCATAGTTCGTACAACGGTGAACCATCAATTTATCCAGTTCAACGAAAGTACCTTTATCGAGCAACATGTCAATACGCTCGCGAGCAGTCATTTTGCCGCTTTCGTGTTGCTTCTCTATTTTATCAACGCCTCCACCAAGAGAAGCGATGCGGTCACGTTCTTCGAACGTGGCGTATGCTTTATTCATTTCTTCCATAATGCAATCCGTTCTTATATTATGCAATCGGTTCTAATGTTATTAATGTCTGGTCGCCGGTTATGTTATCACCTTCCTGAACCAGAATTTCTTTAATGCGGCAGTCTGAAGTCACTTTGTAGTTACTCTGCATCTTCATGGCTTCGATAACGATAGCGGTGTCTCCCGCCTTCATTTCCTGGCCGACTGCAACAGGTATTTTCACTACTTTGCCCGGCATCGGAGAAATGATACAGTCATTCTGTTCTTCTTCCCCTTTCTTGCGCATACGCAGATATTTTGCCTGGCTGTCCACTATTTCTACATTGAAACTGCTATAATGCGTATTCACTTTATAGCTTTTTCCGTTATCACGGCGAATCAGCTGTGCGTTCGAACTGCGTCCGTCCATCAAGATGTTGCAAGTACCGTTTTCTGCCATCACTACGTCTGCTTCAAACGTTTTTCCATCAATGGTGAGCACTACCTTGTTATCTTCCTTGCTGACCAGTTCTACTTCGGCCACGCGGTTTCCTATATGAATTTCCATAATTGAATTCTCTTTGTTAAAATTTAGATTCTCAACACACCCTTATGCAATCCGAACTCTTTCCACTTGCTGATAGGGCGGTTGTCGGCAGCCATACCGCTGTTGTTCTCTTCGAGATTCATCAAATAGTCTATATAAGCAGCGATCAGGGCAATATTTTCGGAATATTCGCTGGTGCGCGTAATCCGTTGTTGCAGAAACTCGCTGTTCTTGGCGATGAATCCTGTGTCATAATGACCTTCTACAAAATCAGGAGTATCCATGATGGCACGCAGATAACTGATGTTGTTTTTCACTCCGGTCAATTTATATTCGTGGAGAACACGACGCATCCGCTCAATCGCATATTCGCGATTGGTAGCCCACACAATCAGTTTACCGATCATCGGGTCATAGTAGATCGGAATTTCATATCCTTCGTATACATAACTGTCAATACGCACACCGATACTGTTCGGCTCTGTAATCTGTTTGATGATACCCGGACTTGGCATGAAATTCATTTCAGTGTCTTCGGCACAGATACGACATTCGATAGCGTGCCCGCGTTGCTGGATATTCTCTTGTTTCAGTTGAAGCACTTGTCCGTCGGCAACTTTAATTTGCTCTTTCACCAAATCTACTCCGATCACTTCTTCCGTAATTGGATGTTCCACCTGCAAGCGGGTGTTCATCTCAAGGAAATAATAGTTGCGGTGTTTATCAACAAGGAATTCGATAGTACCCGCACCGATGTAGTTCACAGCTTTAGCCGCCGCTACCGCTTTTTCACCCATGTCTTTTCGCAGTTCGGGAGTGACGAAAACCGAAGGAGTCTCTTCCACGATTTTCTGGTTACGGCGTTGCACGGAACATTCGCGTTCGCACAGATGAATGACATTTCCATGCTTGTCACCAAGAATCTGGAACTCGATGTGATGAGGCTCTTCAACGAACTTCTCCAGGTAAACCGTGTCGTCGCCAAAGGAAGACAATGATTCGCTCTTGGCAGTGGTATAAGCTTCTTCCACTTCTTCGGCACTGTGGATGAGGCGCATACCTTTTCCACCACCGCCCATAGAGGCCTTCAGCATCACCGGATAGCCGATTTTATTGCAAAGCTCTATGGCTTCTTCCACGCTTTTCAGGTTGTCTTGTGTGCCGGGAACTACGGGTACTCCCGCTTCAATCATTTTGATACGGGCAGCAATTTTATCTCCCATAGCTTCCATTGTTTCCGGATTGGGTCCGATAAAGATGATTCCTTCTTCCTGACATCGACGGGCGAAGGTGGCATTCTCGGACAAGAAGCCGTAACCCGGATGAATGGCGTCTGCATGAGCTGCTTTTGCCACTTCGATGATTTTTTCTATATTCAGATAACTCTCTTTGGATGCTGCCGGCCCTACGCAATAAGCTTCGTCTGCATAAAGCACGTGCTTCGCGGTCCGGTCTGCTTCGGAGAAGATAGCGATACTCGTTATCTCCATTTCCCGGCAGGAACGCATCACCCTTACGGCAATTTCACCGCGATTGGCTACTAAGATTTTTTTTATCATACTTTTTTCAATTAAGTACATACTTATTAATGTCTTCCCGTCTAATGGATATACTCCACCCGACGAAAAACAGTATTTTTTTGATTTGGGGCTTAACAAGTGATACTCTTTCTCCTAATCCACGAGGAGAGGGGCGTCTTACACAAAATGGCAGGTCTTCTGACTGACTCTTGTCTTATTTTCCTTCCCGAATAACATCAGTGGCGTTAAATTAGTTCAATTATAAGACATTGAACAGAGTTTCACAGCAGCGGGACTGTCCGGGATTTACACCCGGTTCCCTATTAATCATCGTCCGTTGGATACGGATTCTGAACCATTTTGGGGGGCAAAGATAAATAAATATTGAATAGGATGTTCCTTTTTTGCACGAAAGTTTCAATTTTGTGCAATGCTTGTCCTTAGTCCGGAAGATAAAGTGATAGGAGCAAAGTATGATGCGGAGAAGTCTTTTCATCGTACGGAGATGATTTGCTTGGATATTAATAGCTGGTCGGGTAAATGCAAACGGGTTTGATTCTTTAATTTGTGTGTAACCTTGCTTCTTTTCTAAACCATCTTTCTCCTGATATTGTTAGGTTGATAGTTATTAATTAAAAGGAGATATTCATTATGAAAGAAAAGAAAATAGCTCGTGAAGAAAGAAACCAGGAGAAGCTAGCTAACGGTGATTGGCTAATGGCAGAGTTTTACGCAACGTGGTGTCCTCACTGCCAGCGCATGAAACCGGTTGTTGAAGAGTTCAAGAAACTGATGGTAGGAACATTGGAAGTGGTGGAAGTGGACATCGACCAGGAGCCTGCCCTTACTGATTTTTATACGGTGGAGTCGACTCCTACCTTTATTCTTTTTAGAAAAGGGCAACAGCTTTGGCGGCAATCCGGCGAATTACCTTTGGAAAGATTGGAAAAAGCAGTGAAAGGATTCAAATTCTGAAAAAGATTTTAATCTAACTCCACGGATATGGATTTTGTCACTTTTGTCACAGATAGTATAAAGAAAGCACATGTATACTGTGCTGCTTGGATACAGTTATTTTAATAAGGTGATAGCAGTTTTTATCTAATACTTCTTGGTTTTAACTAAGTTTGATAGAACTGCTATCATTATATCCACTTTTTTAGTGTATTCTTGGAAAAACTACTATCTTTGTACTGTCGTAATAATTAGAGAAATGGTTATTGAGTTTGAAAAGGAGTATCTTTCAGAACTTTATTATGAAGGTAAATGTAACGATAAGAAGCATCGTTTTCAACCTCAAGTAATAAGGAATTATGTGAAGCGAATTGTCACTTTGGCTGAAGCATTGAATGTAGAAGCGCTTTATCCTTTAAATTCGTTGAATTATGAAGTATTGACAGGGAGTAAAAAAGATATTTCCTCTATTCGGATTGATAAACAATATCGACTGGAATTTAAAATATCGACTACGGACTCTGAACCAATCATAACTATTTGTTCTATTATTGACATAACAAATCATTATAAATAAGAATAGTATGTCTAACTTAGGGTATTCTTTTATTCCGGTGCATCCGGGAGAGATTATAAAAGAAGAATTACAATCTCGTGGTATATCGCAGAAACGATTTGCGGAAGTGGTAGGCGTGTCTTATACGATGTTGAATGATATATTGAATGGGCGTCGTCCTGTATCTACGGATTTTGCCTTATTGATTGAAGCTGCTACCAATATAAATGCGGAAATGCTGATGAATATGCAGACAAGATATAATATGCAGATTGCCCGAAAAGATAAGAATGTTATAGCGCATTTGGAGAACTTACGGAAAATATGTGCCACATTGTTATAATTTAGTTCAACCTCAACTCATGCAGGCATGCCTGCACTTCTTCAAGACTGCCGGTATGTTTTCCTTCATCATCCGACAGTTTGATACATTCCCTCCACTCCTGATTGACATTCATCTTGCATTGCGTCAGTTTCATCACGATGTTCGAAGGTTCGAACCCGGTATCGTTGGTGAGATTGGTGCCGATTCCGAAAGAGCAGCGGATTTTGTTTTTGCAGTATTCTTGAATGTCTAATGCTTTTGTAAAGTCGAGGGCATTGCTGAATACGATGGTTTTGGTTGTCGCGTCGATTCCCAACTCTTTGTAGCGGGCAACCAGTCGGTCGATAAACTCAAATTCATTACCGGAATCGCAGCGCACACCGTCGAAAAGTTTAGCTTGTTTACGGCTAAGGTTACTAAGGAAGATGCCGGAAGTATAGGTATCGGAAAGTGCGATACCCAAATCACCGTCATAAACATTCACCCAGTTTTCGAGTGCCATATAATTGGCATGTTTATATCCGAACTGTGCTCCATGAAACATAAACCATTCGTGAGGGTGAGTCCCCATCATTTTCATTCCATATTTCATTGCGAAGTTGCAGTTGGAAGTCCCGGTGCAATATTGCGCTGTCTCGTTCAGTCTTTTGATAACAGTTTCCTGCACATCAATAGAGAATCTTCTCCGTGTACCAAATTCTGAAAAGCGGAGCTGATGTTGGTTCGATAACTCTATTTTCTCCGACAGTTTGCAAAGAATCCCGTTCATGTCTGCTACATGGCCGAAGAACCGGTTTTTGATTTCAGAAACAATAGCGAGCAAAGGCACTTCATATAAAGTCACTTTATAAAGCAAGTCAGTCACTTCGATGTGGAGATGACAGGCTTCATCCAGATGAATATCAATCTTATTCGGGTCGAAACGAAAAGAAGACAACCACTCCCAGTAGACTCTCGGGAGAAATCTGCAATTCTTCGTCATGTATTCCAACTCCTCTTCCGTGAATCTCAACTGACTAAGATTCTTGATCTCTGCCTTGAGTGTTTCCAGAAAAGCTTCGGTATACTTTGTTTCGTTCCGGTCATTGAAACTAAAAGTACCCATTGCATAGGGGAACAGTTTGATATAAGCGTACGAGGTGGTAAACTTATAGAGGTCTGTATCTAGTAGTGTTTTAACAATCATGACGTTCGTTCTTTTCTATTAATAACGTTGTAAAGTTAGTATTTGTTGAACGAAATAATAGCCTGCTGACAGATAATTATTCCATTTTTGGGATCGATTTATACCTGATTATCTGATATTATCATTAATTTTGCCGTAATTATGTATTAAATAAAAGATATTTGGTATGAAAAACGCTTTGGTATATAGCTGCGTATTACTGTTGTTATCATGTGGCGGAAAAACCGGAGGAACTTCGCAATCTTCTTCCACGAATCAGGAAACACAGGAAAACGCTTTAAGCGAAAAAACTACTGCTATTTCCGAAGCTTTCTCTATGGATTTTTATAAAGGAAGTGATTGGATTATTCCTGATACGCTTTCCGAATCATTGCTAAAAGAACCGGAAGCATCTTCTTTGAAGGTCTATGACTCCGACAGTATTTGCCGGAAACAAGTAGATGGCGTGGAACGTTGTTTTTACAAGGACTCATTGATGAACGGTGCTTATAAGCACTTTTATTTTCGCTCGACTGATTCTTTTGTGTCGGAACCCTATTATTCGGTAGTTGTTTATAAAGACGGAATAAAGAACGATACGGTGCGTCATTACAGTATCTCTTCCCATTGTATGACAAGTCGTATAATCACTCTTGACAGTATTTGTGAACTTTATCAATCTTATTATTCCAACGGATATCCCCATATCTTTTACCAGGCTACACGAGGTAAACTTAATGGAGTAC
Organism: Bacteroides sp. LFL-34; assembly: GCF_027257075.1. Lineage (NCBI taxonomy): Bacteria > Pseudomonadati > Bacteroidota > Bacteroidia > Bacteroidales > Bacteroidaceae > Bacteroides > Bacteroides sp. LFL-34. Next base: position 78,719 of record NZ_JAPQKZ010000031.1, read on the forward strand.
GTCAGAGATGGTATTATGATGGAAAGCCGGACTGGTTTGAACACTATAAAGATGGGAAGCTAAACGGAGAGGAAATGAGATGGCATGCCAACGGACATCTATGGCAGGTTAATCATTATATTGACGATCAGGAAGTGTTACCGACCGAATGTTGGTATTATAGCCATTCGGAATACGCTTATAATGACCCTGACGGGGTAGCGGAGGCTCCCGACTGGTATGAGTATAAATATCAGGCATCAGAAGGGACTCCCTTTTATTACATTCAAGAAATTTATGCATTGGAGAACGGCAAAAAGTATCTTCTGAAACGAAAATATTTTGAAAAGGATTCCGATGAGCCGATATACTTCATGGATGATAAGTGTGATTCTGTAAAACGAAGCATTGTGACGGTCGGAACTCAAAAGCGGCTGGATATAAGGAATTATTCTGGCGGGCGGCTACGTCGTTTCGAGAGTTATCCGTACTCGGAGAAAGGCGTGCCGGGTGTCATGACTGAAATTTATTCTGAAGAAGGCAACCGGATTGAAAAGAGTATGTATGACTATCATAGTGGAAGAATGATCTCCTTGCGTATGTATAGCAATACAGGGGCAGACGTGAAAAAACTTGAATTTGCTGAATATACGAATATGAAGGCGGATAGTTGTAATAAACAGCTTGATTCTGGTAAAGGGCGTTATACAGACAATCAGAATAAACTGTCCGTGCGCTGGAAAAAGGGGGAACTCGCACTGCTGAATTCTCCGGCGAAAGAAGATGAAGATGGATTTATAAAATGGTACTATGATGGGTATCAGTCTGATTACGGTCTGCATTTTTTTCACTATTCAGGGTTTGAGAGCTGGGGCTATTTTGTGATGAGTGATGTTACAGGAGAAGTTTACGAATATCGTAGTATAGATACCCCTTTATTCTGTGGAAAATCCGGTCTTTTCCTTGTCGTAGATGAAAATCCGTATAAGGAAGAATGTTATGTCCGCGTTTACAAGATGCTTCCCGAAGGACGTTTGGCGGAAGTTGCCGCACTCAATCGGGGAGGAGGGGATTATTTTGAGGTTGATTTGGACGATTTTGTCTGGGTGGGTGAAAGTTCATTCATTGCCAATAAAAAAACGTCGGAAGATGAACTTCAATGTGACTTTTATGGAGGATGCTCTGACAGTTGCCTGGAAGAGTACAGGAAGTGTGGCTATCTGCAAATCGACGAAGACGGCTGGGGGTATGTGCGCGTCGATCTTCGTCCTGATGCTTTGCAGACTAAGCAGGAGCTTCCGTCTTCACTAGAAGCTATTAACGAAATGAATGCATGGGTAAAGTCATTGTGAAACCCAGAAACAATGGAAAATCATGCATCCACTCTTCCCCCTTTTTGATAGATATTTTAAGATCATTACTGTCTATTCTACTAATTCCCGGTTGCATCCGCTATTGATAAATAGCGAAAGAAGCCATATTCCCATTATTGTCATTTTATTCATTGTATTAAAGTTATGTTCTATGATAACGCTACTGTCGGGTTATGAGCAGTCAGGCCACCATCTACGACGATTGTTTGTCCCGTGATGTACCTTGCATCGTTCGAAGCCAGAAAAGCGATGGCAGCTGCGACGTCTTCCGGTTCTCCTAAATAAGGAGTGGCACATTGGCCGAGAAAGATGTTGCGTACATCTTCATTCAGGTTATCCAATGCCGCGGGGGTAAGTACCAATCCCGGGGCTACGGCATTGCAGCGGATATTTTTCTTTCCCATTTGGGTAGCGATGTATTTCGTCAGGTTGATGACGCCCGCTTTGCTGGCACCATATAATGTACCGTTAGCATCAGCAGTAAGTCCGCTTATGGAAGCTACGTTGACAATGTTTCCGCCGCCATTGGTAGTCATGATAGGGATGACCTGTTGAGAAAGGTACATAGTGCAGCAGAGATTCAGGTGGAATGCCTCGTCAAAGTAATTGATATCCAGCTTCTCGATGTTAAGGTCACGTTTGGGATCGGTTCCTCCTACATTATTAATCAGTACATCTATTCGTTGATATTCATTCATAGAAAAATCAATCAGCTCTTTGCAACTCTGGAGTTCGGTGGCGGAGAAATAAACATGGCGCACGTCGGCCCCTGCATGAGTAAGTTCGTTGGCAAGCTGTTCCGCCTTTTTTTCAGAATGGTCAGCGATGACTACTTTGCCCCCTTCGGAGACAATGCGGCGTGTGGTTGCTTCGCCGATACCACCGGCAGCACCGGTGATGACAACTACTTTATTTTCGAATCTGTTCATATATTGTGAATTTGATGGTTACCTTCTATTAGAAACAGATGGCAGAGGAATTTGTTAGACCTCATAAACGCTCTTTAATAAGATAAGGTGTCCGATTGGAAAACATTTGCATCTCCTCCGGTTTTATGCCTTGATTATTTAAGAAAACTGTTAAATGTTAATGTCCGGCGGCTTATTTGTTAATGCGGTTCAGATTCTATTAAACCATGTTATAAGATACGCTGCATCGGGCCGAAAATTTGGAGATAACCGAAAAGTCCGTATCTTTGTACTGTGTTTTTCATAGTATTAGATTTAAGGTTAACAAAAGATTGGCTGTCTGGGATAGATAGCCTTTTTTTATGCCTGTAAGTCAGATGCGGATCAGGAAGATTAAAACAACGAATATTGGTTATCTCGCAGACTCTTCATCTCCCGTTCCTTTACTATATCATCTTCGGATAAATGACCGATGAGCAACGGCGAGTTTTTATCATGTTTCTTCATATTATATGCTGCTGTATTATAATTACCTTTGATGGCATAGCAATAAACACATCCGTTCAGACAACTTTCATAAGTCCCGATATCAATACTTTCGATACAGTTGCAGATATTACGCTGGTTTTTATCCTTTTGAGCAAGGATAGGATAACCGGTGATCTTTTCAATCAGCCCTTTATCAATGCACAAGCCGCTGGGAATACCCAAATGTCTTAAATCTACCTTGACGGTACAAGTGTCCAGCTGTATACCGGGATAAATATCTATTGTCTTTTTAAAGGAGACGGCCATTTCTTCTATTTCCTCTTTGGTCAGCGGATTGATGTTGAATGGTTGTATCGAGTTTCGGATATGGGGGTAATGATCTATAAATCCCAACATACATTTCGAGGTATGGTCTTTGAGTTCATGGGCAATCCGGGCGAATGCTTCCTGGTGGAAAGAAACGTTGTATTCCTCATTCGTCAGTATCGGATCATATCTCCAAATCATTTTTTCTCTGCCAATTTTGTCTGCCAGCTTTTTAAAGGTATCAATTCGTTTATCGATAGATGGCAAACGATTCTCCAATTTTTCTCCGTAAGGGTTGAGTGTAAATTGGAAGTAATAGTTGTAATCCTGTAATTTATCCAGCTGGTTAAGCATCGGGGCCGGGTTCTTGGTCCAGAATACGAAACAATCAACCACAGCAGGAGATAAGGAAATCCTGCTAATCATTTTCGGATGATAAGGATTGGGCACTAATACATATCCTTCTTTTATCCGGTTGAAAAACCATTGAGAATAGAATGCCGGAATATCTGTCCGGCGGCTGGCACTGATTATCATAGTTCAAAGTTACGAAAAAAAACAATGTCGTTTCCATGATTAGCCTTTTTTTCTATTCTTACTTATCCGGGGAGCAACTTATGTGAATGAATATGTTAAATGTTAACGGATGAAGTCTGAAATGTTAATGCGATTCTCGGAGTATTAAACCCTGTTACAATATCGTCTGTTTAGGCGCTGAAATTTGCTATTTATCTGAAATATGGTACCTTTGTACTGTGTTTTTTTCATAAGTATTAGATTTAAGGTTAACAAAAGATTGGTTGCTCGTGATGAGTAGCCATTTTTTGTTTTTATACACGTTGGTTGCTTATTCCTTAATCATCGTTAGCAGCATTTTAAATTTCTCCACTACACTTCTCGAATATGCATTGTTTGTCTATAACAAAAAACGATTTTTATTGTTATAGTACGAAAGACTTAATAAACGAACCATTATGAAGAAGAATATTTTATTTTTCGGAGCACTTGTAGGTGCTCTCTTGTTGGTTTCTTGTTCGGGAGGAAACAAGAAACAGGCTGCGTCCTCTGTCGCTTCGGAGGAATTGGACAATGCCAGTAAGGTGATAAACTATTATCATACATCGCTTATCGTGTTGAGGCATGTAGCCAATGCGAAAGACATAAATGCAGTTTTGGGATATATGGAACAGACAGGAAAAGTTCCTGAAGTATCTCCGATTGCACCACCTGAAGTATCTGCCAGAGATACAGCGGAATTGATGGATCCGGGAGATTATTTTAATATAGAAGTCCGTCAGAATCTGAAGCAGAGTTATCGAGGACTTTTCAGTGCAAGGACGCAATTCTATGATAATTTTAATAAATTCCTCTCTTACAAGCAGGAAAAAGAGACTGCAAAGATCGGCAAGCTCCTCGACGAGAACTATCGGCTTAGTGTAGAAATGTCGGAATATAAACAAGTGATCTTTGATATTCTAAGCCCTCTGACAGAACAAGCTGAAAAAGAACTGCTTGCCGATGAACCGTTGAAAGATCAAATCATGGCCATGCGTAAGATGTCCGGCACCGTGCAAAGCATCATGAATCTCTATTCACGCAAACATGCGCTGGATGGTATGCGTATTGATATGAAGATGGCCGAACTGAAGAAAGAACTCGAAGCTGCAAAGAAACTTCCTGCTGTCACAGGTTATGATGAAGAACAGAAGAATTATTATAGCTTCCTGACTTCCGTAGAATCATTTATGAAAGATATGCAGAAAGCCAGAGATAAAGGTAGCTATTCCGACGAGGACTATAATGCGATATCGGAGGCCTACGAATACGGACTTTCCGTTATCTAAAGAATCTTCCTCTGTTTGAATGTGAGCTACAATCATGCTCTTTCAAACAGAGGATGTTTTTTTATTAAGAAAAGGTTTGCCGTCTTTTCAATTGTACCTTATTCTCAAATAAGGATCCTGCCTTAAATCCTTATCTGTTTATCATTCCGGCATATCTGTTCTTAATAGGACGACTCCCTAATTTATAAAAAGTCCTTTTTTTACTATACCTCTTTAAACAGGAGCTTTACTTTTGCATTTGAATTAAGAAATAATATCTTTGCTCTATGCAATCATTTCAACTCATAAAACCCTGTTTGGCGCTTGCTCCTTATATACGGCATTACTGGATATTGCAAGACGATTCAGTGACTCCGGTTTCCGAACGGACTCTGCCCATTGGCTGTATGCAACTGGTATTTCATAAAGGGAAACAACTCCTTTTGTCGGGCGAGTCGGAACTACAACCTCAATCCTTTATTTCCGGACAATCGGTCGGCTTTTCGGATGTACAGTCGACGGGTAGGATTGAAATGATTACTGTTGTTTTCCAGCCTTATGCAGTTAAAGCATTGTTTCATATTCCCAGCCATCTGTTTCACGGACAAAATGTAGATACCGATGCGATGGAAGATGTAGAACTGTCGGATTTGGTGAAACAGGTCACTGACACTTCTGATAATGCCGTTTCTATTCGTTTGATAGAGCAGTTTTTCCTTCGTCGTTTATACACCCTTCCGGAGTATAACCTCAAGCGGATGTCTGCTGTGTTTCATGAAATAAACCTCCAGCCGCAAATCAACATTGCTCATCTGTCGGAAACGGCCTGTTTGAGCAGTAAGCAGTTTGGACGTATCTTTGCCGATTATGTCGGCACTACCCCCAAAGAATTTATTCGTATTGTCCGTATGCAGCGGGCATTGTCAATGTTGCAGCAGGATGCCACTATTCCTTTTGTACAAGTAGCTTATGAATGTGGCTTCTCCGATCAGTCTCACATGATAAAGGAATTCAAACTCTTTTCCGGTTACACCCCTGCAGAGTATCTTTCTGTCTGTGCTCCTTATTCCGATTATTTTTCCGAACTTTAAAGATGTCCCTTTTTTCCTATCAGGCTTCCTCGTGTTGCCCTACTTTTGCAGTGTCTTTGCAAAGGCTTAGTAGTAACGATAAAAAAGAAACGAAATGAAAAAACTAATTGCATTTTTTGAGATTCCTGCTTCCGATTTCCATCGGGCTGTCGATTTTTACGAAACAGTATTAGGTATGCAACTTCCGACTTTTGAATGTGAAACAGAAAAAATGGCTTGTTTCACAGAAGAAGGTGAAACCGTCGGTGCTATCTCTTATGCTTCAAATTTCGACTTTCTTCCTTCCACGCATGGAGTGCTTATCCATTTCAACTGTGAGGAAATAGAACAGACCTTGGAAAAAGTACTTCTGAAAGGAGGGAAAGTAGTCATTCCCAGAACAAAGATTGAGGCGGACGGCAAAGGATGGTTTGCCGTATTCACTGATAGTGAAGGAAACCGGATTGGCATTTATGCTGAAAAATAACAGGTAGGAGAGAGGAAGGCAGCCTGTTATAGCATAATATGCTTTTAGATGCGGATAACGCAAAATGACACGGATAAGAAGATTACAAATCTGCTAAATCCGTGTCATCCGCGTCTAAAAGATAGACTTATCAGGGTTTTGCACTGTCCCCCCAAAAAAGTCAGACGTTAAATCACATCTTTATTCATTCTCTTTATTCCGCCATTTGTCTGTCCGCATTATTCTACCGGAATATAAATTTCCGTCAACAACTCTTCGGGAGCAGTGTCGCATGGATTGTTCAGATAACGTTCCGCGCTGGCTTCATCCCGCAGCGTACATTCCATTTCAGGCAGACACTTTCCGTAAATCGTATCATACACAGCTTGCAAATTGTCATACGGACCTTTATACAAGAAGATAGCATAACGTCCGGCCGGGATCACCTTAAATCCGACATCACTTTTGGGGGCTACCTTTACAGGCATTACCATACATACGTCTGTACGCAGTTTTTCTGCCGGTGTCACTTTCGGATCATCGTGATAGATGCAAAGCGGGCTGAAATCTCCCATCGGCAACTGTTGTTCTTTGATGAATTGGAATAAACGGCCCCAGGTGCCACCGTAATCATTCAGTTTGTAATCGCCGGTGAGGCGGATATAAATCACATTCCGTTCGGAAACGTTTCTGATCTCTCTTTTTAGTTCCAGGTCTGGCCTGATAATCGCTGGTTTCATAATTACAAAGTTTTTATTGTTTCTATACTCTAAAGGTGAAATGCCATAAAATTGCTTGAACACTTTCGACAACGAAGAAGGAGAAGAGTAACCAATCCGATAGGCTATGTCGGCAATCGGAACATCCGAGTAGCGGAGTAGACGTGCGGCAGCTTCTGTCCGCGTCCGGACAATAAACGTACCAATCGGTTCACCGAGAAAAGCTTTCATGATCCGGTGAAAGTAAAAAGGAGAAAAGTTTGAAATTCTGGCCAGAGATTTTAAATCAATGTCTTCTCCCAAATGTTGGTTGATGTATTCCACTACAACATTTACGCACTTTTGATATTCTTCTTTCGTTGTTTTTTTCTGTTGCATAACTTATTCTGGTATTTCACTCCGCAAAGGTATTGGTAAAAAAGCGAAATGACTTGTCCGATATTGCGGAAATGTCAATTTCCTATTTTCTTTCTGTGATTGCCCGATTCCTGTTTTGAGAATTTATTTTGATATATAATGTTCCTTTTAGTGGTGTTATGGTACGAATTATTACCAAGTTTTTAATCACTAGACGCGAAATTGATTTCTTTGTTTTAAATAATGTCAAAAACTAAAACAAAAAAGTTAGTTTTGTTATAAACAATTATTAAAATGACTATATTGTAACCAAATTATTAATAAAAATAGCCATGGATAAAACAATTGTAGGGAACAATGCCGGAAAAGTTTGGTGTGCCCTGAAAGAAATTGGTGAAATTTCAATACCTGAATTGGCAAGAAGATTAAACCTAAGCGTAGAAAGTACAGCATTAGCAGCCGGTTGGCTAGCAAGAGAGAACAAAATTTGTATCCAGCGGAAGAACGGATTAATTGCTTTATCTGATGAAAGCACTTTCCCTTTTAGCTTTGGATAATTACAGATTTTGCGAGTGAGTATCTTTGGATTTCCGTTAACTTGTAAGTAAGAAAATGTCGATATAAGGTATCACATGCAAAGTTTGAACTTAAGAAGTTTAATATTTAAAAGAGTTGCTCCGTAATAGGGCAACTCTTTTAACGTATAATAAACGTATAAAAATGTCGAATCGTTCTTGTTGATAGGTAAAATATAGATACTTATATTTCGCAATAATAATAGTCGATTTTTCTTTAAAAGTTCTACTTTGGAGGATTTGTTCAGAATCCTACCCGCTTTCTTCCTAAAGAGAAATCCATGCCTTCGTAATTATAGATTTCAGCCAGTGTCATAGGTTGTGTCTGTTGGGGGATATCCAGTCCTTCTTCCTTTATCAGTTGGTTTACTTTGTCGGTTGTCAGGTCTTTAAATTCGTACCGGGCAGCCAGACGTCCTTTTCTAAGCAAGGCTTCGTCGATATCTTTTAGTGGAGCGTTGAATGTGCAGATAAATTTGATACATAATTCATCGCTTAATAGTCCGTCGCTGATATTCAGTATGTTGACTAGTCCGGCATTCATGCGGTTTCCTCCGTTGCGGCTTGATAATAGCTCTTCGCAGTCTTCTACGATAAAGATCGAATTCTTTTGTTGACGGATAAAAGTGATAAAGCTAGGGTCTGAAAGTTTGTCTACCAGGTCGCCGCTCATATAAATCATTCTCTTTTTTCCGAGATTGATGAGATGACGGATATAAGTTGTTTTCCCCGTACCTTGTTTCCCGTGCAGAATGATTAAACCGCTTTTATTCTCCTCTAATAGGAAGTTTTCGATTTCAGCGGCTACGGGAGCAAAATCATTGTTATAGTGGCGGTCAATCTGAATGGCCGGCTTATTGATTTGCGATTGTTTCAGGCTGAAGTAGTTATGAGCGTATGTTACTATAAATAGGTTGTTCAGTTTCTCATTCTCCTTTTTGTGGTTTTCGCAAATCTGATTGATGCGATCGATTTCTTCCTTATCAATATTGGAATAGGCTATTTTTATGCAATTATCAAAATAGCCAATCATTAAATTCTTCTTGCAGATAACGATGCAATCGTATAACTCTTTTGTAGATGTATCTTCTTCCTCCTCCTCTTCCTCTTTTTCATTCTCAAAATGATTGCAATATATATGCTCGAATATATCGAACGCATCGTCTTGCTGATAAAGTTTTTTGATTTCTTTCAGGAAATCTTGGTTTACTTTATATTTCACCATTTTCATAGAAGGGAATCGTTTGAATATCTGATAGAATAGACTACAAATGCTACTGTCGCTGAACCAGCCTGTGGAGTAATCGAAAATATCTGTGAAATCTGCGAGTGTGTATTCTTTACTCATTTTTTCTTTTTATATAAATAGGACGGCAAAGGTACTAAATAAATCTATGATATGGACTTATCCGATTTCTCATTTTCTTGAAAAACATTGGTATGATAGTTTCCTGCATTTATATCAGCGCGCCCCCTGCAAACGATTTTTGGTTCTTCGTCAAATTTGGTGGTACTTCTTCTATTGTGAATAAATAATCTTCGCTCTCAGTAGTTTAATTCCTGCCCTATTGTACATCTGTCTTTTTACCGCTTTAATTTTATTCACT
>NZ_JAPQKZ010000032.1:0-87720 GCF_027257075.1 Bacteroides sp. LFL-34
AGATTTGTTCGACAAATCGAATTTCAAAAATATCAAAGAGCTAAATGATTCAAGTGAATCGAATTTATTTAATTTTTAACCGACTAGTGACCAAAAAATTTTTAGTGGACACTAGTGATAATATATTTATAATGAATGCTATCTTTTTGTTGTTGTGATTTGCAAAATAAAAAATGTCATGATAGACATGTTTTTCGCATCAATAGTTCTGTTTTTGGTCTGTTTAGACATGATTGGGGCTTTTGTAATTTTTTCCTGCTATATTATTCGTTATATTTGAGACTTGTAATGATGATGCGGTGAACTAGAATATGGAGAATATGTTTGTCCAGGTCTCTGAAATCGCCAATGAAAGGACTGCACAAGGACAACATTTTAGCAGTATGATATTTGTATCTGTTAAAAGCTAATACTGATTATCGTGCTGCTTTCTTATTTTATCAGATAAATGAAGAATTTATTCGCATAATTCTTTTTATGTTTCCGGTTTATTGTATATCAGGATTTTAACCTGTGGTGCTTACGAGGAGTTTGTTGCGTATACCAGTGATATGAAAAGACTGAACTTGATATGTTTTGTAATGAAGGTCATAAAAACAATAGATATTAATATTGATAACCATGATTAAAGCAACAGATTTTATTCATCCTGAGGATGCAGCTGCATTGAGGCAGTTGGAAAGTATTCCCGGATTCCCGACCCTAGTGAAAAAGTTAATGTCAATGGGATTGGAACAACTGCAATATGGCGTTAATATGGCATCTGCAATTCGTTTATCACCGAGTCAATTGCCGAAACTGTATAATCGTCTGCCACCGATTTGTAAAAAGTTGGGTATTGAGCAACCGGAGTTTTATCTCTCTATGGATCCTAATCCTAACGCATGGACCTTTGGCGATACAAAGATTTTTATAACGATCACTTCCGGTTTGGTTGATATGATGACCGAAGAGGAGTTGGATGCAGTGATTGCCCATGAATGCGGGCATATCCTTTGTCATCATGTCTTGTATCATTCTATAGCTCATTATGTGATGGATGGTCTGGATTCGCTGGGCGTTTTGGGGAGTTTGGGAGCTCCTCTTCAATATGCGATTTTGTATTGGGAACGTAAAAGTGAGTTGTCCTGTGACAGAGCTGCCAGTATTGTGACTACTCCGGCCATAGTGGCAAGCACGATGGCTCGTCTATCCGGAGGTCCGACTTCTATAACAAAGAATATCGATATGGAGGAGTGGGCTAAACAGGCAGACCAATATGAGGCTATCCGTAATGACGGATTATGGAATAAGACATTGCAGGTAGCGGCAATAATGAATCAGAATCATCCGTTCTCGGCTGTGCGGGTTAAGGAAATCTTGAAATGGGGAAAAAGTTCTCAATATAAGACTATAGTAGATCATCTTTCGGCAGAAAAATCAGGCAAGGTATGCTCGAATTGCAAACAACCGATAGTGGATGGCTGGACCTATTGCAAACATTGTGGAAATAAACTTTAAATATAATAGCTTATGTTTTTTAATGAACAAGGAATGTTGAATTTAGACGAGGCGGTCATGAACCAGCCCACATTCAAGAAGATTATGGAAGATGGTATAGTTACTGAACAGGAGATCAAGGAACAGTCTGAAAGAATGGTTTCTATATTGAAGTCTATGGAAAAGAACTATACGGAAGAGCAACAGCGTGAAATTAAAGAATTGCTTGTTGAAGCCGGTGTGTTATTTACAACGAGCCAATATCATGCATTACAGTCATTACACTTTTAAAAAATAGAATTATGGGAACATTTGCAACAAAAAAGATACTTCAGGGCAATCCTTCTTTGATTCCTGTTATTGCTGAACAAATAAAAACAGAATTTGCGGCCGAGCAGTTTGAGGTACAAATAGATAATTTATTAAGTGGTGGTGTTGATATTTCTATATCAAAGGGCGGTTTATTTAAAGCTGTACTTGGTTTGAAGTCTGCATTGAAAGTCAGCTTGATACCTAAAGATAATGCAATAGCGTTTGAGGCTGGGATAGGGATCTTTGGTCAACAAGCTATTCCTACTATCATTTCTATGCTATTCTTCTGGCCGGTACTTATCACGCAAATTTGGGGGATAGTACAACAGTCCAAACTTGATGATAAGGCGCTCGAAATAGCTGAAGAGGTGCTAAAAAATCGGGATTCTTTTACAACTCTGAATTTGGATATTAACGGTATGGTATTCTGTACGAACTGCGGATATCGGAATATCAAAGGTGCAAAATTTTGTTCGGAATGTGGACAGGCATTGTAAGGAGTTAAAAGCGATGGTTTTATTAAACCATCGCTTTTAATGAATAAAATAGTAAAGGCAAGTAGCAAGGACTATAAGAATAATAAAGGTAAGATTCTAGATAATTCTATAGTTATAATGAAAATGACATGAGTAAATTACGTTTGATAACAGTATTCCTTTTTGCCGTCTTCATGGTATTGGGAGTTACAGCACAGGTTCATACCCAGAAGGGGATAGTCCGCAAGGTTACCCGTTCGGCTTCCGATCCTTTCATTCCGGTGCAGGGTGTACAAGTTATTGTGTCGGGGGAAGCTAATAAAGCAAGTGATAAGGACGGACGATTTTCGTTGAAGGTGAAGGTCACGGATAAGGCGGGTAGTTATACACTGACAGCCGTGCGTGTGCCACAAGGTTCCAAGTATATGTTGGCTTCGCCATCGAAAGGTAAACGACTATTTATATCTGCCAATGACTTGGAAGTCTCGTTGATAACACCAGAAGAAAAGGAGATGGAGTATAAGAAGCGGTATGAGTTACTGAAAGAAAAGTATGAAGAGCAGTCGTTATCTTTACGTAAACTACGCAATGAACTGAATAAGCGTCTTGGAGAATTGAGCGAATCGGATGTACATTATGCACGTCTGAAAGCGGAGTGTGACAGCATCCGCAAACTTTATCTTGATTACATCAACAATGAGGATAAGATAGATGAGGTTATCAAGGAATTAGCTGAAGAGCTGGCACTGACCGATTATCAGAGCTTGGACTCTTTGGAACTGAAAATTTATGAACTGAAAAAAAACGGAGAATGGAAGGCACTTAACGACTTGATACGCGAGTCTATGCCTGGTGGAGCCGAGGAAGCCTGGAAAGTGATTGAACAACAGCAACGGAATGCGGATGCAAAAGTAGAACAAGCCAAGCTTGAATTAGCTAGAGGACTGTCAGAACAACAACGGTTGATACAACAACGCAGTCAATGGTTTGGGAAAATGGAGACTGCTATCGAATCATTCAAGATGCAGCATTTGAATGATTCGGTTTCGCATTATTATGAGATTCTCACGAAAGCTGCTCCAACAAATTGGGATTATTTGATTGCAGCGGGAAGGTTTGAAGAAGATTATATGGCTGATTACAATCGGGCTATGAATTATCAGTTGTCTGCATTGAATACAACAGACAATGATACATACAAAGCAACTAGTTACATTATAATAGGGGGAATATATGAGAAGCTAGATGACTATTCTAAAGCTTTGGAATGTTATGAAAAGTCTTTGAAGATTCGGCTATCTGTTTATGGCGAAAATGATGAAATTGTGGCTAATGATTATGAACGTATGGGACAGATATATTTCGCTCAAGATGACTGTTCTAAAGCTTTGGAATATTATGAAAAGTCTTTGAATATCTATTTGATGATTTACGGTGAGAACGCTTCATGGGGAATAGCCAATGTATCTATTGGTATGGGACGTGTATATTCAAATCAAGGAGATTACTCCAAAGCCTTGGTCTGTTTTGAAGGGGCCTTGAAAATATTTTTGTTGCTTAATGGAGATAACCACCCTGCTGTAGCTACAAGTTACAGTTATATAGGACAGATATATTTTGCTCAAAATGACTATTCTAAAGCTTTGGATTATTTTAAAAAGTCTTTGAAATTGGATTTGTCGTTTTTTGGTGAGAACCATCCTTCTGTAGCTTCCGGATATTATAATATTGGGTATGTGTATTTTGCTCAAGGGGATTACTCTAAGGCTTTGGAATATTTTGAGGAGGTTTTAAAGATTCGTTTGTCAGTTTATGGTGAAAATCATTCCCGAGTAGCTTCTGTTTACAATGATATAGGAGAAATATATTCCGTTCAAGGAGATGATTTCAAAGCTTTGGATTATTTTAAAAAGTCTTTGAAAATAGTTTTGTCAGTTTATGGTGAAAATCATTCTCAAGTATCTTCTATTTATGATCATATAGGAGAAATATATTTTGCTCAAAAAGATTATTCTAAAGCCTTATATTATTTTGAAGAGTCTTTGAAAATCCGTTTGTCTCTTTTTGGTGAGAACCATCCTGAGGTAGCTTTGAGTTATTATAGTATAGGGAGTTTGTATATAATTCAAGGTGACAAATCCAAAGCTCTGAACTATTATGAGAAGTCCTTGAAAATCCGTTTGTCTGTTTATGGTGAAAATCATCCTTTGACAAAGGAAATTATGGATTTGATTAATGTTGCTAATAGTAAGGTATTACAATCTCCTGAAACAACAAAATAATTTATGAAAACTCATATTATATTAGGAACCATCACCGAAAAGATCTTTCGCTTTTGAGCGAGGAATGTCAGAAAACTATATTGTTCTTGAGTGTGCTGATGGAGGATAGAAACAAATATATTAATGTTTTTGATTTGAACAATAATATGATAGGCATGCAATTGCAGATATATCCCATGAATGTGTAGGAAAAAGAAAAAATAGTGGAATGTTATCAAATGTGGTTAATTTTAAATAGAAATCAGACGAAATGGCACACAATTTTTTTGCTTTTATTAGCTATCGTCATACGGACATTAAGGCGGCGAAGCGATTACAGTTTTTATTAGAATCGTACAATTTGCCGACAATGATTCAGAAAATGAAGCCGGAGGCACCTAAACGGTTTAAAGTCTTTCGTGATGCTGATGAACTGACGAGTGGTGTACTTAGTGACGAACTGCATCATAAATTGGATGAATCGAAATATCTGATTGTCATTTGTTCGCCGAATTCGGCACAATCGAAATATGTAGGGGAGGAGATTGCCTACTTCCGCTCGAAGGGACGCGAAAGAGAGATTATACCTTTTATCATTGACGGTATTCCTCATTCCAAAGATCGGGAATGTTTTCATGCTCAACTGACGTTAGGCGGATTGGAACTTTTGGGGATTGATGTGCAGGCGGAAAATTCAAGATTCCATGCGATACGTTTCCATCAAGCATTTATCCGTCTTGTGGCAAGAATGCTTGATGTGGACTTTGGCGTATTATGGAACCGTCGAAAGCATTTTCTCGTTAAGCTGGTCGCTTTGATGATTGTTGTTCTTTCCATTATCATCGGACTGGCAGTGAACGCAATTCATTCACGTCCTTTCGATTTAGCAGTGCAATTATCACAAACACCTTGCAAGGCTCTCCCACTTAGTGCCGATGAAACAGACAGTCTGTATCTGTTTCTAGGTGAAAATGATCTACGCACAGTGGTTCTAAAAGATTTGGATAATGCTGTTTTGTTTCCCAACATTCCGGGAAAGTATAAAGGACAGAATATGAGAATTGTTGCAAAGGCTTATGGTTGCTATGTGTTGGACACAATCGTATCTATTACTTCAAAGATGGCATTGCCTATTCAACGGAATCCTGAAACGTTTGGGCATATTCAATACTGTATTGTAGATAATGAAACGGAAAAGCAACTTATAGGTGTAACATTCGACTTTGGCTTTCTGAAAGTGAAAACGAACGATGAAGGTATACTCGATGTACTCATTCCAATAGACCGGCAGCAGGTGTCTTATCCGGTGAAAATTGATTATAACGGAATCTCTATGCATCTGACCTATTCTGGAGATTCATTGCAGGCGTCCGGTCATACTGGTCTTAGTACAATTTATGTTCAATATTGAGATATGAAAAATAGTGGTATAGAAACGTTTACTCATACTAAACTCACTAAAGCCGAATTATTCATAAATTTTATCCAAAAGAAGAGAAAAGAATAAAATAAACAAGAGACGTCGTAACAACCTATCCATAAAACGATTATATTTATTGCAGCGAGAGAGCACTTTAAGTAATGCTTAAGAGGAAAAACGAAAAGTAGTATATATACTATATATTTTCTATTATTAATTACTTAAACACATTTTTTATGGAAGCCAAGAAATCAAAAAAGGCTGCAATTGAGAATCAACGGGGTTCTTGGTTGTTGATGGGTTTGGTTGTTGCGCTAGCCTTCATGTTCGTTTCGTTCGAATGGACACAACATGATGTCAGAGTTGCAGCACTATCACCAGATGATGAATCCATCTTTGTAACAGAGCTAGTTCCAATCACATTCCCTGAAGAGAAACTGGAACCGCCTCCTCCTCCCGAAACTAAGGTAACAGAATTGTTCGAAATAGTGGAAAACAATATGGAGGTGACGGATAACGTTTCTACAGTGTCAGAGGATATGAATGCAGTTCATGATGTTATTTGGATACCCCCAGTGGTAGAAACAGAAACGGTAGTTGAAGACGTTATTCACGTAAGTGTTGAAGTCATGCCGGAGTTTATTGGAGGTACAGCTGCTTTAATGAAATATTTAAGTAGTAATATCAAATATCCAACGATTTCGCAGGAAACTGGTTCACAAGGAAAAGTCATTGTTCAGTTTGTTGTAGACAAAGACGGAACGATTTCCAATCCTGAAGTTGTGCGAGGGGTTGATCCTTATTTGGATAAAGAAGCTATCCGCGTGATAAGTTCTATGCCGAAATGGACTCCCGGAGTGCAAAATGGTAAGAAAGTACGAGTGAAATTTACTGTACCGGTATCATTCAGACTACAGTAGTAACTTGGAATAAATGAGTATGAGGGTCGGTTCTTTATGGGAACCGACCCTTTTTCAATAAAAAAATATATCTTTGTCGGGAGAATAAAAATACGAATGATTGTTTTATGAATCTTCTACTCTGTATAAAAAGACCTTTTATCTGGCTTTCCCGCTTTCGTTATCGTTGCGGATATGGCGTACATTCCCCTTTTGCTTTTAGTCTGATTACCGATGTGATTTATGAGAAGATGCCTTACTATGCCTATTCTTCTTTGAAAAAAGAACAGAAAAAGATGATAAGAGAGCGTGGGTGGACTAAAGGTTCTCAAAAGGTAAACCGTTTCCTGTTCCGGTTGGTGAACAGAGTACAGCCTGATACGATTATAGAAGTTGGGCGTCCTTCCTCCACAACCCTCTACTTACAGTCTGCTAAACCATCGGCTTCCTACCTTTTTGCTTCCGACTTGTCGGAACTGTTTCTGGATGCAGACACTTCAGTCGACTTTTTGTATCTGAATGACTACCGGAATCCCGACTTACTGGAAGAAGTCTTCCGGGTTTGTGCACATCGTGCCACTCCTAAAAGTGTATTTGTAGTCCATGGCATCTGCTATTCCAAAGAGATGAAAGCACTTTGGAAAAAGCTGCAGGCTGATGAAAGAGTAGGCATCACCTTTGACCTCTACGACGTCGGTTTACTATTTTTTGATAAAACGAAGATAAAACAGCAGTATATTGTCAACTTCTAAGAACCTTTGTACGTTTACCTTATAATAAGTAAAAAAGAAGATTATGAAAAAGAGCCTTGTATATACAAAGACCGGAGATAAAGGAACTACCAGTCTTGTCGGCGGAAGTCGCGTTCCAAAGACCCATATCCGTCTGGAAGCTTACGGAACTGTGGATGAACTAAATTCTCATCTAGGATGGTTGAATACCTATCTGCAAGATGAATCAGACCGTGATTTCATTTTGAGTATTCAGCATAAGCTATTTGCCATCGGTTCACATCTGGCCACCGACCAGGAAAAAACGCAACTGAAGGCTGCCAGCATCATAACTCCCGAAAACGTGGAGAATATTGAGCGGGAGATTGATAAGCTGGACGAACAACTGCCCGAACTTTGCGCTTTCATCATTCCCGGCGGGAGTCGTGGAGCAGCCGTTTGTCATGTTTGCCGTACTATTTGCAGGAGAGCCGAGAGACGTATTCTGGCTTTATCCGAAACTTGTACAATTTCTCCCGAAGTATTAGCATTTGTCAACAGATTATCAGATTATTTGTTTGTATTATCCCGAAAAATTAATTTTGATGAGCAAAATAATGAAATATTTTGGGATAATAGTTGGAAATGATAGATTTTATTATACTTTTGCCGAAAAATAGAAAACGAGACAAATTTAGTATTCATTTTAAATACTCAAGATTATGTATTGGACATTGGAACTAGCATCAAAACTTGAAGATGCTCCCTGGCCGGCAACCAAGGACGAATTGATTGATTATGCCATGCGTTCGGGTGCTCCTCTTGAAGTTATTGAGAATCTCCAAGAGATGGAAGATGAGGGCGAAATCTATGAGAGTATCGAAGATATTTGGCCGGATTATCCTAGTAAGGAGGATTTCTTCTTTAACGAGGAAGAGTATTGATTTAAAAAGACCGAACATATAAGAATACCCGATAACTGTTGTAAGAAGCTATCGGGTATTTTTTATTGTCATCTCGGTTTCTTGCTTTAGAATTAGAATACAGGCATCTGCCAGATAAATCCTACAGAAATACGGTTAGTACTGTAATTCTCCTGTCCCAGCACCTTGGCGCGGGAAGTGAAATCATACGAACGTCCTACGTAGGTAACAAAGAAGTGCAGATTGGTTTCCATCGGGTAATATTCGATACCGCCCAGATATCCCCAGGAGGTACGGTAATTTCCCTTTTCTATACCTTCGGACGCCTTGCCTACGGAAGCCGTCTCGTACATACCCTTCACAAAAACATTCCATTTCGGAAGAAAGCGGTAATTACACTTGGCAACAACCGAAAGATAGTTCGCATCAAAAGCATTATGACCGCCCGGACGACCTACGATACTGGTAATGATTCCCTTCCGGTCAATATCCTCTTTTGAATACATGAAATCGACAAAAGCATTCCATTTTCCAAGATTCAACTCGTTACCTAAAGCATAATAATACATATTGTGACTTTTGGCCTCGTTCATAACAGAAGCCGACCAACGGGTTTTAAATACATTATTGAAATTACCGTTCCAGTTTAATGTATAAACCAGTGGCATTTTGCCCGATTTCAGATCGGGGAGATTACCTTCGGCATCTTCTGTGATTCCGTAAGTATTATCGAAAGAACTGTTACGGCTGTTCAATATCTGCAGGTTAAGCTGCTGTTCGGGAGTAATGTTATAACCCACATTCAATCCGGTCATGAAATTACTCATGTAATCAATCATATCACTGTATTGATAGATGTCAATCGGATTCAGGTCGAACTCGATACCACCGTATGCGGCACATTGCTTTCCTGCAAAAAGACTAAACTGGTCATTCAGCTTGATACCGATTCCGGCATAGTCGATAGAAGTCGGGAGGTTATCAATCATGCCGTTTGCATCGTTCGAGCGGTTGAGACGCTGACGATAGCGGTAAGACAGCCAGTTGTTGATATTTCCTTTGGCTTCGATACGAAGCTGGTGCATATTAAAGTCACCCTCCTGAAAACCATTTTGGAAATGAGCGTCAAAGCTCCCTTGCATATTCAGATAAAGATTGAATTTATCTGTTTTCTTTTTCACGTCTGTCAGCTCTTCAAACAGGGGAGTGTTCGGATTGAATTTCTCCTTTTTCTCTGTTTTTTGAGCATATATTCCCTGTATGCTGCCCGCGAGGAGCAGCATGAATATCCATTTTTTCATAAGTAAGTCAGGTTTTTAGTATTCGTTGAAATATTGCTGAATCTGTTTCCAGTCTGTAGTTTTTGTTAGTGCAAGCATTAACAAAACACGAGATTTCTGCGGGTTCAGTTCCTGCGAAGCCACAAACTGATATTTGGCGTCGTCCACCTCTGCATCCAGTGTGGTGGGTCCGGTCGGGACACGGGAAGAACGAACGACAAGAATACCTTTTTGGCGGGCATCCGTCAGTACCGGGAAGATGTTCTGGTGAATATTTCCGTTTCCTACTCCTGCGTGGATGATGCCTTTGTACCCGTTGCTAAGCATCGGAGTTACCATATCGGCCTCAATGTTGGAATAGCTGTACACGATACCTACTTTAGGAAGCGCGTTCAGATGAGTGACATCAAAAACGGACTGGGTAGTATGTTTCTTTAGCGTTACTTGGTTGTAGAACACTTTTCCGTTCAGTACATAACCCAGTGCGCCGGAGTTGGGAGCCTGGAAAGTTTGTACATCGACCGTATTCATTTTAACCGTGCTCTGCGCTCCGAGGATCAGGCCGTTCATGGCAACCAATACCCCTTTGTCTTTCGATTCTTTTGCGGCTGCGGTAACAACGGCATTGTAAAGGTTCAACGGGCCGTCGGCACTTAGAGCGGTAGACGGACGCATGGCGCCTACTAATACCACCGGTTTGTCACTCTTGACAGTCAGATTCAGGAAGTAAGCAGTTTCCTCCATGGTGTCTGTTCCGTGAGTAATCACGATGCCGTCAATGTCCGGGCGTTTCAGTAGTTCATTGATTTTCTTGGCAAGCGTCAACCAAACCTGGTCGTTCATGTCCTGCGAACCGATTTTGACAATCTGTTCTCCGGTTACGTTGGCGATGTCTTTAATTTCAGGCACAGCATCGAGCAGTGCGCCGATGGCAACTTGTCCTGCCGTATAACTGGTTCCGGTAGCCGAGCTTCCCGTACCCGCGATGGTTCCTCCCGTAGCAAGAATATGAATATTCGGTTTTGCGGCGAATGCCATAGTTACGGAAAACAGTAGTGTGACTACTACCAGTCCAAAGCTTTTGAATTGTTTCATAACTGAATGATGTTTAGGTTAATAATATGAATCTATTAGAATATTTGTATAAAAAGCAAACCTAGTGCAATAGCCACAACGGTCGATACCAGACCGGGCATCATGAACGAATGATTCAACACATATTTGCCGATTTTTGTTGTCCCGGTACGGTCGAAATTAATTGCAGCCACCACGGTAGGATAATTCGGAATAAAGAAATATCCGTTCACGGCCGGGAATAAAGCGATCAGCATATAAGGAGAAATCCCCAACGCAATGCCCAGAGGGACGAGTGCCCGTACAGTGGCAGCCTGGCTATATAGCAGGATAGACATCACAAACAGGGCGACACCGAACAGCCACGGCATTTGTTGCACAATTCCCTGAATAGAGAGAGTCAACTGTCCCATATTTCCCTGAAGAAAGGTATCTCCCATCCAGGCAATACCGAAGATGGCAATCACCGCCTGCATACCTGCCGGAAATACAGAACCTTGCGTTGCCTTGATCCCGTCCGTCTTCGTTACTAACAGGATAATTGCGGCAGCCGACAACATCACGATTTCGATGATGGAAGACATTCCCAAGGTGACAATTTCCCCATCAATCAGGAAACTGGGGCGCATTCCTTCAAAAGAACCGAAAAGCACGATAAAAGCAGTTGCCAATATAAAGATGATAACGGAAATCATTGCCGAACGTTTGTTCTTGACACTTTTAATCTCCACCTTTTTATTGTTGAATAAACCTTCTTTCAATCTCTTCTGATATTCGGGATCTTCCACCAGTTCCTTACCGATTCTCATGGAAAACAAGGCGCCTACCAACACTCCGATGATGGTGGCGGGAATCGTAATTTTGAGAATGTCGAACAGGGTAATGTCGAATCCGGCTAAAAGTCCGAGAAGTGCCACGGTAGCGGCAGAGATCGGACTTGCCGTAATGGCCTGCTGGGAAGCGATGACGGCAATACCCAACGGACGTTCCGGACGGATTTTTGTTTCGGTGGCAACCTCTGCAATCACCGGCAGTACGGAATAAGCCACGTGTCCGGTTCCGGCTACAAAAGTAAAGAGGTAAGTCACCAGCGGACTAAGCAGAGTGACGTGTGAAGGATTTTTACGAAGCAAATGTTCTGCCAGTTTCACCATATAGTCCAAACCTCCGGCTGCCTGCATGCAGGAAGCGGCAGAGATTACGGCGGCAATCATTAACATAACGTCGATGGGAGGCGCAGTGGGTTGTAAACCAAAAACGAACGTGAGTATTGCCAACCCTACGCCTCCCATTACGCCAAGTCCGATACCTCCCAGGCGTGCGCCAATAATAATGGCTGTCAGAACAAATGCTAATTGTAATATCATAGATTGCTGTTTTAAGTTCAAAAACAAAGATAAGCGATTCTTCTCTTTGTATTTTCTTTTTCTTCTATTTACAACAAAAAAGTCTTTGAATAGTTTTTGCATATTTATTAAAACAATAACATCGTTGGTTGGTTATTATAAGAACTAACGAAAACGTTATTACTATAAAACAACCGATATGGAACAAAATTTATCAAAAAAAACTCGTACAGAGAGTGACCTGATAGGTAGTCGTGAAGTGCCGGAAAGTGCACTCTATGGAGTACAGACACTCCGTGGCATTGAAAACTTTCGCATCAGCAAGTTTCATTTGAATGAATATCCTTTATTCATTCAGGCATTGGCCATTACGAAGATGGGAGCCACCGTTGCCAACCGTGAACTGGACTTATTAACTGAAGAACAAGCGGATGCTATCTTGAGAGCCTGTAAAGAAATACTCGAAGGAAAGCATCACGAGCAGTTCCCGGTAGATATGATTCAGGGAGGAGCCGGTACGACCACCAACATGAATGCCAATGAAGTGATTGCCAACCGGGCATTGGAACTGATGGGGCATCAGCGGGGAGAATATCAATTCTGTTCGCCTAACGATCACGTCAACCGTTCGCAATCTACCAACGATGCTTATCCTACAGCCATTCACATTGGACTGTATTATACTCATTTGAAATTGGTTAAGCATTTGGAGGTTCTGATCGAGTCTTTCCGGAAGAAAGCGAATGAGTTTGCACATGTCATCAAAATGGGGCGTACCCAATTGGAAGATGCCGTACCGATGACTCTTGGGCAAACCTTTAATGGCTTTGCAAGTATTTTGTCACATGAAATAAAGAACCTTGATTTTGCTGCACAGGATTTTCTGGCAGTCAATATGGGAGCAACAGCCATTGGAACAGGAATCACCGCCGAACCGGAATATGCGGAGAAGTGCATTGCCGCTTTGCGCAAGATTACGGGATTGGATATCAAACTGGCAGACGATTTGGTGGGAGCTACTTCGGACACTTCCTGCATGGTAGGTTATTCGGGAGTGATGAGGCGTATTGCTGTTAAAATGAATAAGATATGTAACGACTTGCGGTTACTGGCTTCCGGTCCGCGTTGTGGATTGGGGGAAATCAATCTGCCGGCAATGCAGCCGGGCTCATCCATCATGCCCGGAAAAGTGAATCCGGTGATTCCTGAAGTGATGAACCAGGTGGCCTACAAGGTAATAGGAAATGACCTTTGTGTGGCCATGAGCGGTGAAGCAGCTCAAATGGAACTGAATGCAATGGAGCCGGTGATGGCACAATGCTGTTTCGAGTCCGCCGATTTACTGATGAATGGTTTCGACACTTTGCGCACCTTATGCATCGACGGCATTACAGCTAATGAAGAAAAATGCCGGAGAGATGTGCATAACAGCATTGGAGTAGTGACAGCCCTGAATCCGGTGATCGGATATAAGAACTCTACCAAAATAGCCAAAGAAGCATTGGAAACCGGGAAGGGAGTTTATGAACTTGTTTTGGAACATAACATTCTTTCCAAAGAAGACTTGGATACTATCTTAAAACCTGAAAATATGATAAAACCGGTGAAGTTGGACATTCACCCGAATCGTTGATTGATATATAGTAAGTGGAGATTGGTTTAAGATGAGATATCGCCGGGCAGATCATTGATCTGTTCCGGCGATTTTTGATTATTTATTACTTTGACCTTATACGGGAATAATTGCTAATTTATCCGGTGAAATGGTTATTGTTTATTACTTCGAAAGCGACGAACTTTGCAATATCATTCGTTGTTAACCTAATAAGCAAGTCTTGAACCCATTAAAAGTTATATAGATATGAATGCATTTGATGTTATTATTATCGGTTTCGGTAAGGGAGGAAAGACCCTTGCGGCAGAGTTTGCAAAACGTGGGCGGAAAGTTGCCATTGTTGAACGTTCTGATAAAATGTATGGAGGGACGTGTATCAATATCGGATGTATTCCGACAAAGACGCTGGTTCATCAGGCTAAAATTGCTTCCGGCATGAAGAATTCGACGTTTGAAGAAAGAAGAGAGTTTTATCGTAATGCTATTGCTGTGAAGGAGTCTGTGACAAGTGCGTTGAGAGATAAGAATTACCATAATCTGGCAGATCATCCTAATGTAACAGTTTATACAGGTGTAGGTTCTTTTGTATCTGCCGATGTGGTTTCCGTCCGTACATCTACTGAAGAAATATGGTTAACATCAAAGCAAATAATTATCAACACCGGAGCGGAAACAATTATTCCGCCTATTGAAGGAATTGCGGACAATTCTTTGGTTTATACCAGTACTTCAATCATGGAATTAACCGATCTTCCCCGTCGGCTGGTTATTGTTGGCGGCGGTTATATTGGTTTAGAGTTTGCGTCTATGTATGCTTCGTTCGGTTCGCAGGTGACGGTGCTTGAGAGTTATCCGGAACTAATTGCTCGTGAAGATCGTGACATTGCTGCAAGTGTAAAGGAAACATTGGAGAAAAAGGGTATTGTTTTTCGGATGAACGTGAAGGTACAATCTGTGCGGCATGTTGAAAATAGGGCTGTCGTTGTTTTTTCTGACTCACAAACAGGTGAAGCGTTCGGACTTGAAGCTGATGCTGTCTTGTTGGCTACGGGGCGCAAACCCAATACGAAAGATCTTAATCTGGAAGTTGCCGGAGTGGAGACGGACGCACGTGGAGCGATCATTGTGGATGAATATCTGAAAACAACTAATCCGAATATACGTGCCGTGGGTGATGTGAAAGGTGGTTTGCAGTTCACTTATATTTCATTGGATGATTATCGGATTATCTGTGAAGATTTGTTTGGAGATAAGGAGCGGAAAACAAGTGACCGTAATCCGGTTGCTTACTCCGTATTTATTGATCCTCCAATGGCGCGTATCGGATTGAATGAGGATGAGGCTCGTAAGCAGGATTTGGATGTGATTATCAAGAAATTGCCTGTTATGGCGATACCGAGAGCAAAGACATTGGGAGAGACGGACGGTCTGTTGAAAGCTGTCATTGATAAGAATACGGGAAAAATAGTAGGTTGTATGCTGTTTGCGCCTGATGCCGGCGAAGTCATCAATATAGTTGCCATGGCAATGAAAACAGGTCAGGATTATACTTTCCTGCGTGATTTCATCTTTACTCATCCCAGCATGAGCGAAGCGTTGAATGATTTGTTCTCATAGAGTAGTAAGAATACGTCTTTCTAGTCGCATACGCTGTGTGTGGATCATCCTGATTTCAGTTGTCGGGTAAGTTGTGTTTTCCTCGTGATTACTGGTTGGCTAATTTCCGGTCAGCAGCTTAAATTTGTTTTATAGCTTCAAATAATTTGTTTAGAGGCTTGAAACAATCTGTTCGCAGGCTTGAAACTAAAGTTTCCCCTATGGGGGAACAATGGTTTCCTTACGGGGAAACTATAGTCTCTCACCGGGAAACTGTTAGTATCATTATATGAAACTGTCATTCGTCCTATTGGAAACTGGAACTTTCCTAATGGATAAGCCATTTGCAATCTTATTATGGTATGATGCTTTCATCTGTATCTATACGCTCGTTTCACCTGTTGTTTCAGATGATATTAAACCATTGATCAGGTATTATCACTCCATTTCCCATGTGTTAATACCTGATTTTTCAACTATTAATGGCTGAAGTCTACAGTGTTAATACTTGAGGTGATAGCTGTTAATACTTCTTGCGGAAATAATTAATGTTCAGTATATCAGATGATAACAGTTTGTTGTAGGTGCAGATTAGTGGAAGCGCTTACGTGATGGCAGGGTGAGGGTAAAAGTTACCCTCACCCTGCCATCATTTTTTTACCCTCACACCTGTAATGCCGATGAATAAAGGGATTGAACCAATGGGTGAGGGTGTGAGGGTAAAAACTGCTATAACTTTTATTTGTGAGAAATATTTCCATAATCAAGAACGAGAAGTAGAGCCGTCTTTTGTCAGATTCATTTTAATACATAACTTCCAGTATTTATTTCCATATTTCGACTGCGTTTCAAAAAAACATATATCTTTGCCGTACGCTTTCAGCCCATCAGCGTGATGGAATAGGCAGAAGGCGGTTTTTATTTCCATTATGGAGTAAAAGCGTATTATCTCTCGATCTTAGAAATAGCCAATCCAAACAAAGAGAGATGATACGGTAGATACTCCACGTGAACGGATGTATATCAACATATTCGTAAGAGATGTGTTATATATAAACGATTGACGTGGGTGTCTGCTGTTATCATTATCTTTTGTGCGGGTGTAGCTAGCCTTAAGATCGGATAATGGTACAGCAGCATCTGCGTCTTTCTTGTATTCGGCCGGTAATAAATTGCCCCAATTTAACCTAGCCAATCCCCACCCGGCAGACTGCAAAAAAGCGTGGATGCCCGTTGTGCTAATATACATGAATAAAATATTATTCATCCCTTATTTGTATCACACATGAAAAAACAAACGCTATGGCACAATGGATTAGTATAGAAGAGGCAGCCGCAAAGTACGGATTCGAGACAGAATATATCTGGGTCTTGATAGAGATGCGAGAAATCACTGTGGACTACGAAAGGTCGGGCATCGACATCATCAGTGATGACAGTGTTCAGGAGTTTATGAGTCGAAATGAAAAAGGGGCTACCTTGATGTATATCGAAAAACTGGAACGATATTGCATAGATAAATCAAAACTTTGTTCAATATACCTATCACTTTTAGGAAAACAGGACAAAGAAATCACAAGATATAAAGCAGCCGGAATCCTCTATGATACCTTACAAATCAAATGGCTGAAACAATGTGACCGGTTGCGGAAGTTGGAAAAAGAACTCGTCTTGGGGCAGACTACTTGCTGTACCTGTTGGCTGAAAAGAATCTGTATGAAAATCAGGAAGTAAAATCGGATTAATTCAATACTTATTTGCTAAAATATCAATTGCTTCATAACCGTACCAATTAGATAAAATCGAACTTATAAGAAATTCTTATTAGTTCGTCAGGAGGGACAACGACGTCTTTAAATGAACAAACAACCAATAATTTGTGTTTATTTAATCTAAATATATATCTTTGTCCCGAATTATAAACACGTAAATTTATGAAAAAGATTTTTGGTGCTTTAATGATTGCTATATGTATAGCTATGGCAATGCCTGCTCAGGCGCAGATACACTTTGGTGTAAAGGGAGGTTTGAACTTGTCAAAGGCGAGTTTCTCTAATGTGAGCGAAAACTTTAAAAAGGATAATTTCACAGGTTTCTTTATCGGTCCGATGGCCGAGTTTAATATTCCAATCGTAGGGTTGGGAGTAGATGCATCTTTGCTTTTTGCTCAACGGGGTATCAAAGTTTCAGAAGGGAATGATGATATTACTGTTAAACAAAACGGTATTGATATTCCTGTAAACCTGAAATATACCATTGGCTTGGGAAGTCTGGCGGGTATTTATCTGGCTGCAGGTCCTGACTTTTATTTCGATTTTGAAAAGAAATCGGGAATTGATAAGAAGAAAGCTGAAGTAGGTATCAATGTGGGTGCCGGTTTGAAGTTGCTGAACCATTTGCAGGTGGGTGCTAATTACAATATCCCATTGGGTAATACTGCTGATATTGAAGGAACAAATGCTTCTTATAAGACTAAGACTTGGCAAGTATCTGTGGCCTATATTTTTTAAGTAGTCTATCACTTTACATAGTATATGAAAAAGAGTTTCCGATAACCGGAAACTCTTTTTTGTTTGGGATTGTCCTGTTGCGCTCTCGAATATATTTCTTCCAATTCTCGTATGAAGTAGAGTTTTCTTTTTAAGTGTTCTCTCTCCCTTCTTTTAAATCCCCATTTTTTTATTGTATTTTTGTAGCTGCAATGAAAAAGTATGTAGATGTCATATTACCGCTTCCGCTTCCGAAGAGTTTTACTTACTCTTTGCCGGATGAATGTGCGGAAGATGTGAAGATAGGCTGCCGTGTGGTAGTTCCTTTCGGGCGGAAGAAGTTTTATACGGCTATCGTCCTTAACGTTCATTATTGTGCTCCAACGGAGTACGAAGTGAAAGATATATCTGCATTGCTGGATGCTTCTCCCATTCTGTTACCCGCTCAATTCAAATTTTGGGAGTGGATAGCTGATTATTATCTCTGTACACAAGGCGATGTCTATAAAGCGGCACTTCCCTCCGGCCTGAAACTGGAGAGTGAAACGATCGTTGAATATAATCCTGATTTTGAAGCGGATGCGCCATTGCCGGAACGTGAGCAACGTATTTTGGATTTACTTGCCGTAGATTCGCAACAGTGCGTCACTAAACTGGAGAAGGACAGTGGTATCAAAAATATTCTTACGGTCATCAAGTCTTTGCTCGATAAAGAAGCGATTTTCGTAAAGGAGGAGTTGAGGCGTACTTATAAACCTAAAACAGAGGCACGGGTTCGGCTTGCGGGTACAGCGGATGAAAAGCGGCTTCATATCCTGTTTGATATTCTGTCTCGTGCTCCGAAGCAGTTGGCATTACTCATGAAGTATGTGGAGTGTTCCGGCGTTTTAGGAGCGGGAACTCCGAAAGAAGTCTCCAAGAAAGAACTGTTGCAGCGGACTAATGTGGCTCCTTCTGTATTGAATGGATTGGTGGATAAGAAGATTTTTGAAATCTACTACCATGAAATCGGGCGGTTGGATAAGCAGGAGAAGGAGATTGTCGAATTAAATCCTTTGAATGAGTTTCAACAGCGTGCATTTGATGAAGTCGTGCAGTCTTTTCAGGAGAAAAATGTCTGTCTGCTTCATGGGGTAACGTCCAGTGGTAAGACTGAAATTTATATCCATCTGATAGAAGAAGCGATTCGTCAGGGAAAGCAGGTGTTATATTTGTTGCCGGAAATTGCATTGACCACTCAAATCACGGAGCGTTTGCAACGGGTCTTCGGTGCTCGTCTGGGTATCTATCATTCTAAGTTCCCTGATGCCGAACGGGTTGAAATATGGCGGAAGCAACTGGGAGAGAACGGGTATGATATTATTCTGGGTGTTCGTTCTTCTATTTTCCTGCCTTTCCGAAATCTGGGATTGGTGATTGTGGACGAAGAGCACGAAAATACGTATAAGCAACAAGATCCCGCTCCCCGCTATCATGCGCGTAGCGCGGCTATTGTACTGGCCGCCATGTACGGAGCTAAAACCCTGTTGGGTACGGCCACTCCCTCTATCGAGTCATGGCAGAATGCAAGAGAGGGAAAATATGGTTTCGTACAACTGAAAGAACGATATAAAGAAATCCAGTTGCCGGAGATTATTCCGGTGGATATCAAGGAACTGCATCGCAAAAAGCGGATGGTCGGACAATTCTCGCCACTTCTGATACAACATATGAAAGAGGCTTTGGAACAGAAAGAACAAGTGATTCTTTTTCAGAACCGTCGTGGGTTTGCTCCGATGGTGGAGTGTCGTACCTGTGGTTGGGTGCCTAAGTGTAAGAATTGCGATGTAAGCCTTACCTATCATAAAGGAATTAATCAATTAACCTGTCACTACTGCGGTTATACGTATCAACTGCCGAAATCCTGTCCTGCCTGCGAGGGAACAGAACTGGTGAACCGTGGTTTCGGTACGGAAAAGATTGAAGATGACATCAAAATCCTTTTCCCGGAAGCTGCCGTAGCCCGGATGGACTTGGATACTACACGTACCCGCTCGGCTTATGAGAAGATTATTGCAGACTTTGAGCAGGGAAAGACGGACATATTGATTGGTACGCAAATGGTATCAAAAGGGTTGGATTTCGATCATGTCAGTATAGTAGGTATATTGAATGCTGATACCATGTTGAATTATCCTGATTTCCGTTCCTATGAACGTGCTTTTCAGTTGATGGCACAAGTAGCGGGACGTGCCGGACGTAAGAACAAACGCGGACGGGTGGTATTGCAAACCAAGAGTATCGATCATCCTATCATTCATCAGGTCATTGCCAATGATTATGAAGATATGGTAGGCGGACAATTGGTGGAACGTCAGATGTTCCATTATCCTCCCTATTACCGGCTGGTATATGTTTATCTGAAAAATCATAATGAAGCGTTGCTGGATCAGATGGCGGCAGTGATGGCGAATAAGTTGCGGGCTGTATTTGGCAATCGGGTATTAGGTCCGGATAAACCTCCTGTTGCCCGTATCCAGACTTTGTTTATCAAAAAGATCGTCGTCAAGATTGAGCAGAATGCCCCGATGGGACGTGCACGGGAATTGTTGTTACGTATCCAGCGCGAGATGTTGGCGGACGAACGCTATAAATCTTTGATTGTGTATTATGATGTAGACCCTATGTGATTTAATAATTTTCCCCCATATAATAACCTTTAATCATTTAATTAACTAACCATGAAACGACTTACTATTTTTTCTCTGACTTGTCTCTTTAGCGTGGGTGCAGTTTTTGCCCAGCAGGGAGTAACTCAATGTGGTGTTCCGACAGGACAACCGAAGTTCCCTTTACTGACTTATCAGGAGTTGCCTGATCCTACTGCACCTTCTGATAAAGAGTGGGCAGCGGTGACTTCCACTCAAGTCTCTTGGGGTACAACAGATACCCGGTATGCGAAACATCAACTCCCGCAGTTGAAGAAACAACAGACTGTTTCCCTGAAAGGCTGGCGTGGCGAACGTGTGAACGCGCAAGCTGTTGTGTGGACAGGCGTAGAACTGAAAGACCTGAATTTCAGCTTTGGTGATTTTAAAGACAAAAAGGGAAATGTTCTTCCCAAAGATGCATTTACAGGTGGTTTTGTCCGTTATGTGATGACGGATGAATTGAATAAGGATGGGAGAGGTGCCTGCGGACACCGGAAGTCCATAGATTATGATTCATTATTGGTGGCCGATCCTATTGATACCAACCTGAAAACGATGGCTTTGCCCGCTCACACTGTTCAACCGGTTTGGGTGCAGTGCTGGATTCCTCAATCGGCTACTCCCTTATCAAGGGGAGTTGTTAATCAATGACGGCTCGCGTTTATTGCAACGCCTGAATCTCGAAATTACCGTTTCTTCCCGTGAACTTCCTCAACCTTCGGAATGGGCTTATCACTTGGATTTATGGCAAAGTCCTTATGCAGTGGCACGTTATTATCAGGTTCCTTTATGGAGCCAGGAGCATTTTGACGCTATGCGTCCTTTGATGAAAATGTTGGCAGATGCCGGACAGAAGATTATCACGGCTACTTTGACACATAAACCCTGGAATGGTCAGACAGAAGATTATTTTGATACAATGGTCACCTGGATGAAACGGGCAGATGGAACATGGGCTTTTGATTATACTATCTTCGACCGTTGGGTGGAATTTATGATGAGTGTAGGCATTGATAAACAGATTAATTGTTACTCAATGGTTCCATGGGAATTGTCATTCCAATACTACGATCAGGCAACCAACTCTCTGCAATTCGTGAAAACTGCACCGGGTGATGCGGCTTATGAAGAAATGTGGGGAGCGATGCTTGCCTCTTTCTCCAAGCATCTGAAAGAAAAAGGATGGTTTGATATTTGTGCTATTGCAATGGACGAACGTCCGATGGAAGTGATGCAGAAGACGTTGAAAGTGATTCGTAAAGCTGATCCGGATTTTAAAGTATCGTTGGCCGGGAACTATCATGAAGAAATTGAGCCCGATCTATATGATTATTGTATTGTTATCGGACAGAACTTCCCGGAAGAAGTGCGTCTGCGTCGTGTTGCCGAGAACAAGCGTACTAATTATTATACCTGCTGTACGGAAGCCCATCCCAACACGTTTACTTTCTCTGATCCTGCAGAAGCAGCCTGGATGAGTTATTATTCATCTAAGAAACATCTGGATGGTTATCTGCGTTGGGCATATAACAGCTGGCCATTGGAACCGCTGCTCGATTCCCGTTTCCGTAGTTGGGCAGGCGGAGATACTTACCTTGTATATCCGGGAGCTCGTAGCTGTATTCGTTTCGAGCGTTTGATTGAAGGAATACAGGCGCATGAGAAGATCAATATCCTTCGTCAGGAATTTGAGAAAAAAGGAAATAAGGCCGGATTAAAGAAGATAGAAAAAATGCTTGCTCCGTTCAATTTGGGTAGTATGCCGGAAATCCCGGCCGCAATAACCGTGAACCGGGCCAATCAGATACTGAACTCTTTTTGAGAAACAATCATGTATATATGAAGAAAATATTATTTGTCTGTTTAGGAAATATCTGCCGTAGCTCTACGGCTGAAGGCGTAATGCTTCATTTAATAGAAGAAGCGGGACTGGAAAAAGAATTTGTGATAGATTCTGCCGGAATCCTGTCTTATCATCAGGGGGAATTGCCGGATAGCCGGATGCGTGCTCATGCAGCCCGTCGCGGTTATCAATTGGTGCATCGTTCTCGCCCCGTCCGTACGGAAGATTTTTATAATTTTGATCTGATTATCGGTATGGACGACCGGAACATAGATGACTTGAAAGACAAAGCTCCTTCTCCCGAAGAATGGAAGAAGATTCATCGCATGACGGAGTATTGCACCCGTATTCCTGCAGATCATGTACCCGACCCCTATTATGGAGGGGCCGAGGGGTTTGAATATGTACTTGATGTTCTTGAAGATGCTTGCGCAGGTTTGCTTACTTCTTTAACTCAGGATAACTGATCCGGGTGTGATAAGCAATCTTTAGTTTTTCTTTGAACACAGCTTTCACTGTTGCTATATCCTTGAAAGTGATAGGACATTCTTTAAAGTAACCTTCAGTGACCTGGGAATCGATAATCTTATCGACCAGGTTGCTGATTGTTTCTTCTGTATATTCCGGAAGACTGCGTGAGGCAGCTTCTACGGCATCCGCCATCATCAGGATAGCCTGTTCTTTGGTGAACGGATTCGGGCCGGGATAGGTGAACAGTTCTTCATTCGGCTCTTCGTCCGGATGCTCGTTCTTCCAGGAAATATAGAAATATTTTGTTTTCCCCCGTCCATGATGCGTGCTGATAAAGTCCTTGATGGCTTTAGGCAGATTGTGTTTATCGGCTAACTTCAATCCATCCGTCACATGACTGATGACGACCTGCGCACTTTGTTCGTAATTCAGGTTCTTATGCGGGTTAACTCCTCCTGACTGATTTTCTGTGAAAAAAGCAGGGTTTTCCATCTTACCAATATCATGATACAAAGCTCCTGTACGTACTAACTGGCTTTTAGCTCCAATACGGATGGCTGCTTCTGCAGCAAGATTGGCCACTTGCATGGAATGTTGGAAGGTGCCCGGAACCGTCTCGGACATTTGCCGCAAAAGGTCATTATTGATATTCGAAAGTTCTACCAACGTTACATTGGAAGTAAATCCGAAAGTCTTTTCCAATAAAAAGAGTAAAGGATAGGTGAATAATAACAGAATTCCATTGATGATGAAGTAAGTGTACATTCGTATGTTCAACTTCGAGAAGTCGGTGGAAAGACCGTTCTCTGTCATCAATTCGAAGGCGAAGTAAATGGCTGCATAAGTCAGTATAACCAATAAAGCCGTCCGGAAAAGTTGGGACCTTTGCGATAGCTCTCTTAGACTGAATATCGCCACCAATCCTGCTGCCAACTGTGTCAGAATGAATTCATGCGGAAAGCGTAGGGATATGGAGCATATCAATATAGTGATGACATGCGTCAGGAAAGCAGTCCTCGAATCAAGAAAAACACGGATGATAATGGGTAGCATCGCGTACGGGATGATATACACATTAAATAGATTATGTGTTACCATAAAAGCGGTTATGACACTGTAAAATACAATCAACGTGAATAGCAATGACAGACTGCCTTTTCGTTGATAGTAGTCTTTTCGGAACAGGTCGAGATAAAGCATAAAACAAAGCATCAGCATTCCTACAAACAGAATCTGTCCGCCGAGAATCAGACGGTTCTGTCCCATGGACTCATTCCGTTTGATGGATTCTTTGCGTAATGACTCCAGGATATTATAGGTATGCGGGCTGACGATTTCCCCCCGGTCGATAATCTTTTGCCCGCTGACTACTAATCCGTTTGCCCAGGAATAGTTGTTCAGGATTTCTTCTTTGGCAGCCTGGGTACGTTCCTCGTCAAAGGTAAGGTTGGGGGTGATGTATTCGTTCAGGGAGCATTGCCTTAAAATTTCCCGGTTGAAATGAGTAGAGTCTGCTGACAGCAAGTGCTCATAGGCTTTTTTTACCGTGTAAAGATTCTCGGTAGCCTGTGGATTAGCCAGTTTGTCATCAATCACCATGACAGATGAAGTGCTGTCTTTGTGAAGCAGCTGTATATTCTCTGTCGAAACGATGCCTGCCTGATAGATTTCTTTTAAAGTGCGCTCAATGTACCGCAAATAATCGATGGAAGGGAGAATACCTTTCAGATTCGTATGGTAATTCTCTTTCAGCTTGGCGATTGCGTCTTTTTCTATATTTTTATCCAGTTGATAATAAGGTTGGAAGAAAGCCATCAGGCTATCTTGTTCCCTTTTTACCACTGCATCCTCTTTATAAATAGGAAAGTCGAAAGTAGCGATCAACTGTCCGTATTTCCAGGGCTTGTTGATGTCGAACTGGTAATTGAATTTTCCGTCACGTGGCAGGAAATAAACAATCAGCGCCACAGTGCCTACAAACAGCAGTGATTTATATAGTAAATCTCTCCATGAAAATCTTTTTTTCTTCTTCAAATGTTCCATATCCACTGAAATTTTTGCGAAAAGTACAAAAAAAAACAATAGTGTGGAAAAAAAGGTTTAATTTTGCCACGATTTACCTATACTAACCCAAATTATGGCAGAAAGAAAAGTAAGAGTTCGTTTTGCTCCAAGTCCTACGGGAGCATTGCACATCGGTGGTGTGCGTACAGCTTTGTATAATTATCTATTTGCACGTCAACACGGCGGAGACTTGATATTTCGTATTGAAGACACTGACTCTAACCGGTTCGTTCCGGGAGCGGAAGAGTATATACTCGAATCTTTTAAGTGGTTAGGTATCCACTTTGACGAGGGAGTGAGCTTCGGTGGTGAACAGGGTCCATACCGTCAGTCGGAGCGCCGCGAAATCTACAAGAAATATGTGCAGATTTTGCTGGAAAATGGAAAAGCTTACATCGCTTTTGATACTCCGGAGGAGCTGGACGCTAAGCGTGCTGAAATTGCTAACTTCCAATATGATGCATCTACCCGTGGTATGATGCGCAATTCATTAACTATGCCGAAAGAAGAAGTGGATGCACTGATTGCTGAAGGCAAACAATATGTTGTTCGTTTCAAAATCGAACCGAATGAAGATATACATGTAAATGACCTGATTCGTGGCGAAGTAGTAATCAACTCATCTATTCTGGATGACAAAGTGCTTTATAAATCGGCTGACGAACTGCCTACTTACCATTTGGCAAATATCGTGGATGACCATTTGATGGAAGTTTCCCACGTGATTCGTGGTGAAGAATGGTTGCCTTCCGCTCCTTTGCATGTGTTGTTGTACCGTGCTTTCGGTTGGGAAGATACGATGCCGGAATTTGCTCACCTGCCTTTGTTATTGAAACCGGAAGGCAATGGAAAATTAAGTAAACGTGACGGTGACCGTCTCGGATTCCCTGTATTCCCGTTGGAATGGCACGATCCGAAATCGGGAGAAATCTCTTCAGGTTATCGTGAATCGGGGTATCTGCCGGAAGCAGTGATTAATTTCTTGGCTTTGTTGGGATGGAATCCGGGCAATGACCAGGAAGTGATGTCAATGGACGAATTGATTAAATTGTTTGATCTTCACCGTTGCAGCAAGTCGGGTGCCAAGTTCGACTATAAAAAGGGAATATGGTTCAACCATCAATATATACAGCAGAAACCTAACGAAGAAATAGCGGAACTGTTCTTGCCTTTCCTGAAAGAACATGGTGTAGAAGCTCCTTTCGAAAAGGTGGTGACTGTAGTTGGCATGATGAAAGATCGGGTAAGTTTCATTAAAGAACTGTGGGACGTATGTAGCTTCTTCTTCGTTGCTCCTACCGAATATGATGAAAAGACGGTGAAGAAACGTTGGAAAGAAGATTCTGCAAAATGTATGACCGAATTGGCAGAAGTGATTGCCGGCATTGAAGACTTTAGTATTGAAGGACAGGAAAAAGTCGTTATGGACTGGATTGCGGAGAAAGGTTATCATACAGGTAATATCATGAATGCTTTCCGTCTGACATTAGTGGGTGAAGGAAAAGGCCCGCACATGTTCGATATTTCCTGGGTATTGGGCAAAGAAGAGACGATAGCTCGCATGAAACGTGCGGTAGAGGTTTTGAAGTAATCGACACAGTACTATGCTTTACGACCTGGCAATAGTCATTTATGACTTTATCGTCCATTTGGCTGCTCCGTTTAGCCGTAAGCCCCGAAAGATGATGAAAGGGCATTGGGTAGTGTATGAACTCCTGCGGCAGCAAGTGGAGAAAGGGGAACAGTATATTTGGTTTCATGCTGCTTCACTGGGAGAGTTTGAACAAGGGCGTCCTCTGATAGAAATGATTCGTGCGAAGTATCCTAACTATAAGATATTGCTGACATTTTTCTCTCCTTCCGGTTACGAGGTGCGTAAGCATTACCGGGGGGCGGATATTGTCTGCTATCTGCCGTTTGATAAACCGCGGAATGTGAAAAAGTTCCTGGATATTGCAAATCCTTGCATGGCGTTCTTTATCAAATATGAGTTTTGGAAGAATTATCTGGATGAGCTTCACAAACGCCGTATTCCGGTATATAGTGTATCGTCTATCTTCCGTCGCGAACAAATATTCTTTAAATGGTACGGTGGAACTTATCGCAATGTATTGAAAGATTTCGATCATCTGTTTGTTCAGAATGAGGCATCCAAACGTTACTTGTCGAAAATCGGTATCAGCCGTGTGACAGTAGTGGGAGATACCCGTTTTGACCGCGTGTTGCAAATCCGTGAAGAGGCTAAAGAACTCCCGTTGGTAGAGAAATTTAAAGGAACCAATTCCTTTACTTTTGTTGCCGGAAGCTCATGGGGACCTGACGAAGATTTATTCCTCGAATATTTCAATAACCATCCGGAAATGAAACTGATTATTGCTCCGCATGTGATCGACGAGAATCACTTGGTTGAAATCATCAGTAAATTGAAACGTCCGTATGTGCGCTATACTCGTGCCGACGAAAGGAATGTATTGAAAGCGGATTGCCTTATTATAGACTGCTTCGGACTGCTGTCCTCTATTTACCGTTATGGCGAAATAGCTTATATCGGTGGAGGTTTCGGAGTCGGTATTCATAACACATTGGAAGCGGCTGTATATGGTATTCCGGTGATTTTCGGACCGAAGTATCAGAAATTTATGGAAGCCGTTCAATTGATCGAAGCAAAAGGCGCTTATTCCATCAAAGATTATGATGAACTGAAAACTTTGCTGGATCGTTTCCTGGCAGATGAATTGTTCTTGCGTGAAACCGGAACAAATGCAGGTTATTATGTGACTAGTAATGCCGGAGCTACAGAAAAGATTATGCACATGATTAATTTTTGATTAGAGGAAATAGTGTCGAAAAGAGGTGAATCCAATGAATTCGCTTTTTGTAAAAAAACGGCTTTATAAAAAATCTTATAAAAACAGCGGGATGTTCTTTCATTAGAATGTCCCGCTGTTTTTATTAACTTGTTAGAGTCTGCTATTTATCTTCCTTATACCATTGCGAATACATCAAATAATTGTGAGCAATCTTCTGATTCAGTTCTTTGGCTTGTTCAGGATCTACCTTTTTAATGAATTTCGCGGGTACCCCTCCCCAAATGCTTCCCGGCTCAATGATGGTATTGCTTAATACCAGCGAACCGGCGGCAACGATTGCTCCTTCGCCAACTACGACGTGATCCAGGACGGTTGACCCCATCCCTACCAATGCATAATCTTTGATGGTCGCCCCATGAATGGTGACATTATGCCCAACGGATACGTGATCGCCAATTTCAATAGTCGATTTCTGATATAACGTATGCAAGACACTTCCATCCTGAATGTTGACACCATTGCCGATTCGTATGGAGTTGACGTCACCTCTTAATACCGTATTAAACCAAATGCTACAATCATTTCCTATTTTTACATCTCCTATAATAGTTGCATTATCTGCGAGGAAGCAGTTTTCTCCGATTTCGGGAGTAAAACCCCGTACTGATTTAATTAAAGCCATATAATATTTGTTTCTAATAAAGTTTTTTATTTAATGCAGTTCTATGTTGTACGACACCCGGGTGTCGTGATGGCTGAGACCCGGGTCTTGGATAGTCTGACACCCGGGTCTCAGTATGCTTGACACCCGGGTGTCAGACAAGTTCTGTTTAAAGGGAAGCAGTCGCCTCTTGTAACCAAACTTTTTCTTCTTCGTTAAGATCCGGTGACAACTTCTCGTAGACAGTCTGATGGTAATTGTTTAACCATTCAATTTCTTCATTTGTCAGCATCTCCTTGATGATCCCTTTTTTGCAGATTGGGCATAAAGTGATAGTTTCAAACTTAAGATATTCTCCAAACATTCCCTCTCCATCTTTGCAAACCAACGTCAGGTTCTCCGTACGTATCCCGTGACTGCCTGCTTTATAAACACCAGGCTCATTGGAAGTAACCATGCCGGGCTGCAAAATGACAGGATTCTCATTCATACGAATGCTTTGCGGGCCTTCGTGTACACTCAGGAAATGTCCGACGCCATGTCCTGTGCCATGAAGAAAATTCATTCTGTGGTTCCAGATAGGCATACGGGCTAGTACATCGAGCTGGGCTCCACGGGTTCCGGTAGGGAATTTGGCCATAGCCAACGCGATGTGTCCTTTTAATATAAGGGTATAATCCGTTTTTTCTTCCTCTGTAAGTTCGCCTAAGGCAATGGTTCGGGTGATGTCAGTGGTTCCGTCCAGATATTGGGCTCCTGAATCTAAGAGTAAGAACCCTCTGGGCTGAAGAGTCACGTCACTTTCCGGGGTAGCCGAATAATGTACGATTGCCCCATGTTCTTTATATCCTGCAATCGTGTCGAAACTTTCCCCCATGTAGAGAGGCTGTGCAGCCCTAAACTCATGCAACTTTTTATCTATACTTAATTCTGTCTCTTTTCCGGTAGATACGGATTCTTCCAGCCATTTGAGGAATTTGACGAGTGCTACTCCATCCCGTTGCATGGCAGCGTGGATGCCGGCGACCTCCTGCTCATTGCGAATCGCTTTCAATAATGCGACGGGCGACTCACCACGAAGAATAGAACATTGCGGATTAATAGACGAATAGATAGAATAATTCGTTTTTCGTGGATCAATCAGAATGTTTTTTCCCGGAAAAGAATTCAGGTATGTCTCTACCTCATCATACTTCTGTATCCCAATCTGCCGTTCCTTTAGATAAGTCTCTACCTCTGCCGTCACTTTCTCCGGTGAAATAAAATAAGTCACTTCATCCTGTGTGATTAACAGGTAACTTACTATGACCGGATTGCAATGTACATCGTTTCCTCGCAAATTGAGAGTCCATGCGATCTCGTCAAGCGCGGATATGAATAAAGCATAGACACCTTTCTTTTTCAATTCCGTACGGATGGCGGATATTTTCTCTTCACAGCTTTTCCCTGCATATTTGATATCATAAATAAAGGCAGGAGAATCAGGCATGGCGGGCCGGTCTTTCCAAATGCTACTCAATGGATCTCCAAATATGTCGACCTGTAACTGATGTGCTGCCAGTTCTTCTTTCATCTGTTCGACCTGTTGCACAGAGAACATTTTCCCGTCGATACTTACAGATTCTCCAGGTTTTAAGTGTTGGCAGAGAAATTCTGTAATACTGGGAGTCTCCGGCAACATCTCTTTATATAAGGTAATGCCGCTGCCCTCCAATTCCTTCGTAGCTTGCAGAAAATAACGTGAGTCGGTCCATAATCCTGCTTTATCCATCAGGATAACCGCTGTTCCGGCAGAACCAGTAAAACCGGAAATCCACTCCCGTGACATCCAGTGGGGAGCCACATATTCACTAAGATGAGGGTCGGTGCTGGGAATAATGAACGCTTTGATAGAATTGGGATGAAAGGTCATGCGCAGTGCATGCACTCGCTCTTTTATGCTCTGTTTCATACTTTATTATATTATTATAGACATGTAAGTGTTTCAAAGGTACTAACTTTCTGCATTTAATAACTTGTTTATGAATAGTTTTTGAGAAATATTTGCCGAAAGTTTTGTGAATAAAGAAAGTATGTGTAATTTTGCGGCGCAATTTGACTGCAGAATTTTTTAATCATAACATATTAATAGTAACAAAATGATTGTAGTACCTGTAAAAGAAGGCGAAAACATTGAAAAAGCGCTGAAGAAGTTCAAAAGAAAATTTGAAAAGACTGGCATTGTAAAAGAGTTGAGAAGCAGACAACAGTTTGATAAACCGTCTGTAACTAAAAGACTTAAGAAAGAACGCGCAGTTTACGTACAACAACTTCAGCAAGTAGAAGATTAATAATTCGTAATTTCCTTTGAATTATTGAATTCTTTTCATACATTCGTTGCACGATTTTAGATGTAGCGATATTATGTTGATAGAATCTTTTCTTGATTATCTCCAGTATGAGCGGAACTATTCTGAAAAAACCGTTCTTGCGTACGGTGAAGATATAAAGCAACTGCAGGAGTTTGCTCAGGAAGAGTATGGAAAATTTAATCCGTTAGAGGTCGAGGCGGAACTGATTCGTGAATGGATTGTTTCATTGATGGATAAAGGGTATACCTCAACTTCTGTAAATCGTAAGCTAAGTTCGCTCCGAACGTTTTACAAGTATCTCTTGAGGCAGGGAGAAACGACTATAGATCCTTTGCGTAAAATAAAAGGACCTAAAAACAAAAAGCCGTTGCCTGTGTTCTTAAAAGAGAACGAAATGAATCGGTTATTGGATGAAACGGACTTTGGTGAAGGATTTAAAGGCTGTCGGGATCGGTTGATTATTGAAGTGTTTTATGCTACCGGCATGAGACTTTCGGAATTGATAGGTCTGGATAATAAGGATGTGGATTTTTCGGCTTCTCTTCTGAAAGTGACCGGGAAAAGAAACAAGCAACGGCTGATTCCGTTCGGTGACGAACTGCAGGAGCTGATGCTTGAATATATTAATGTAAGAAACGAAACGATTCCGGAAAGGTCGGAAGCTTTCTTTATTAGAGAGAATGGTGAACGGCTTTACAAGAATCTAGTCTATAATTTAGTGAAACGGAACCTGTCAAAGGTGGCGACGTTGAAGAAAAAGAGTCCTCACGTGTTGAGGCATACTTTTGCTACCACAATGCTGAATAATGAAGCAGAGCTGGGGGCGGTAAAAGAACTTTTGGGTCACGAGAGTATAACAACTACCGAGATCTACACACATGCCACATTTGAAGAACTTAAAAAAGTGTATAAACAAGCTCATCCAAGAGCTTAAAAAAAAGGAGGTAAGTATGGATGTTAGAATTCAATCAATTCACTTTGATGCGTCAGAGCAATTGCAGGCATTTATTCAGAAGAAAGTGTCCAAGTTGGAAAAATATTACGAAGATATAAAGAAAGTAGAGGTGTCATTAAAGATAGTTAAACCAGAAGTTGCTGAAAACAAGGAAGCGGGCATTAAAATATTGATCCCAAATGGAGAGTTTTATGCAAGCAAAGTATGCGATACATTTGAAGAAGCAATTGATTTAGATGTGGAAGCACTCGGAAAACAGCTGGTTAAATACAAGGAAAAGCAACGTAGCAAATAAAAAAATCCCAAATATTTTGCGGGAAAGAAATAAATAACTAAATTTGCAGCCGTTTCGCTCGCGTTAGAACGTGACGGTTGCATTTTTTAGTAAGTTTGCCTCTTTAGCTCAGTTGGCCAGAGCACGTGATTTGTAATCTCGGGGTCGTTGGTTCGAATCCGACAAGAGGCTCAAAAAGAAACCGAAGAACAAAGATAGAACATCTGTCTTTATCATATTGTTTGAAAATAGTTCTTTTATTTCTTGATTTTGAAAAGGGCAAATACCAGAGTGGCCAAATGGGGCAGACTGTAAATCTGCTGGCTTACGCCTTCGGTGGTTCGAATCCATCTTTGCCCACAATCAGAGTGACAACTTTGGCAAGAATGCGGAAGTAGCTCAGTTGATAGAGCATTAGCCTTCCAAGCTGAGGGTCGCGGGTTTGAGCCCCGTCTTCCGCTCTCTTTTCTTGCTGTTATAGCTCAGTGGTAGAGCACTTCCTTGGTAAGGAAGAGGTCCCGGGTTCAAGTCCCGGTAACAGCTCATAAAGGATGTAAATGCTGATTATTAATCAAATAAATAACAAGTAAAGCTATGGCTAAAGAGAAATTTGAACGTACCAAACCGCATGTAAACATTGGTACAATCGGTCACGTAGACCACGGTAAGACAACGTTGACAGCTGCTATCACTACAGTGTTGGCAAAAAAAGGTCTTTCAGAATTGCGTTCTTTCGATTCTATCGACAACGCTCCTGAAGAAAAAGAAAGAGGTATTACTATCAATACTTCTCACGTTGAATATCAAACAGCTAACCGTCACTATGCACACGTAGACTGCCCGGGTCACGCCGACTACGTAAAGAACATGGTTACTGGTGCTGCTCAGATGGACGGTGCTATCATCGTTTGTGCTGCAACTGATGGTCCGATGCCTCAAACTCGCGAACACATTCTGTTGGCTCGTCAGGTAAACGTACCTCGTCTGGTTGTATTCTTGAACAAATGCGATATGGTAGACGACGAAGAAATGTTGGAACTCGTTGAAATGGAAATGAGAGAACTCCTTTCATTCTATGATTTCGATGGTGACAATACTCCTATCATCCGTGGTTCTGCTCTTGGCGCATTGAACGGTGTTGAAAAATGGGAAGACAAAGTTATGGAGCTGATGGATGCAGTTGATAACTGGATTCCACTGCCTCCGCGCGATGTTGATAAACCATTCTTGATGCCGGTTGAAGACGTGTTCTCTATCACAGGTCGTGGTACTGTAGCAACAGGTCGTATCGAAACAGGTGTCATCCACGTTGGTGATGAAGTCGAAATTCTTGGTTTAGGTGAAGATAAGAAATCAGTTGTAACTGGTGTTGAAATGTTCCGTAAACTGTTGGATCAAGGTGAAGCTGGTGACAACGTAGGTCTTTTGCTTCGTGGTATTGACAAGAACGAAATCAAACGTGGTATGGTTCTTTGTAAACCTGGTCAGATTAAACCGCACTCTAAATTCAAAGCTGAGGTTTATATCTTGAAGAAAGAAGAAGGTGGTCGTCACACTCCGTTCCACAACAAATACCGTCCTCAGTTCTACTTGCGTACTATGGACTGTACAGGTGAAATCACTTTGCCGGAAGGAACAGAAATGGTAATGCCGGGTGATAACGTAACTATTACAGTTGAGTTGATTTACCCAGTAGCATTGAACCCGGGCCTTCGTTTCGCTATCCGCGAAGGTGGACGCACGGTAGGTGCTGGTCAGATTACTGAAATTATCGACTAATACACAATAATTAATCAGTTCCCGGTTTTCATCGGGAACTGATTATGTACACACGGGAGTAGCTCAGTTGGTAGAGCACCGGTCTCCAAAACCGGGTGTCGGGAGTTCGAGCCTCTCCTCCCGTGCTAATATTATTGAAATGAAAAAGGTAATAGCTTATATTAAAGAATCTTACGACGAACTTGTACATAAAGTATCGTGGCCTACGTATTCTGAACTTGCTAACAGTGCAGTAGTTGTTTTATATGCTTCCCTGCTTATTGCATTGGTAGTATGGGGTATGGATGTCTGTTTCCAGAACTTCATGGAAAAAATCGTTTATCCACATTAAAAAATTAGGAATTGAAAATGGCTGAGATTGAAAAGAAATGGTACGTTCTACGTGCTATTAGCGGTAAAGAAGCTAAGGTAAAGGAATATCTTGAAGCTGATCTTAAGAACAGCGACCTTGGTGAATATGTATCTCAGGTATTGATTCCTACTGAAAAAGTTTACCAGGTTCGCAATGGTAAAAAAATTGTGAAGGAAAGAAGTTATCTTCC
This sequence comes from Bacteroides sp. LFL-34, assembly GCF_027257075.1. NCBI lineage: Bacteria > Pseudomonadati > Bacteroidota > Bacteroidia > Bacteroidales > Bacteroidaceae > Bacteroides > Bacteroides sp. LFL-34. The sequence goes on from NZ_JAPQKZ010000032.1 coordinate 34,321, forward strand.
TGGCTACGTTTTAGTGGAGGCTGCTTTGGTTGGTGAGGTCGCTCATCACCTGCGCAATACTCCGAATGTGATAGGCTTTTTAGGCGGCTCCGAAAAACCGGTGCCTCTCAGACAATCAGAAGTGAATCGTATACTTGGTACAGTGGACGAACTGCAGGAAACGGGTGAAGAACTCAATATTCCGTACGTAGTGGGAGAAACTGTAAAAGTTACTTTTGGACCTTTCAGCGGATTCAGTGGCATCATTGAAGAAGTGAATAGTGAAAAAAAGAAACTAAAGGTCATGGTGAAGATATTCGGGCGCAAAACGCCGCTTGAATTGGGCTTTATGCAAGTGGAAAAGGAATAACACGGAATTGTTACGCTGTTGTTGTTCTTCGTTTAATGTTTATATATAAATCAATAAAAAAATGGCTAAAGAAGTTGCTGGACTAATCAAGTTACAGATTAAAGGAGGCGCTGCAAATCCATCACCTCCCGTTGGACCTGCTTTGGGTTCTAAGGGTATCAATATCATGGAATTTTGCAAGCAATTCAATGCCAGAACCCAAGACAAAGCAGGTAAGATTTTACCTGTTATCATTACTTACTACGCAGATAAGTCTTTCGATTTTGTAATCAAGACTCCTCCCGTTGCTATTCAATTACTTGAAGTAGCTAAGGTAAAGAGTGGTTCTGCTGAGCCTAACCGTAAGAAAGTTGCCGAGCTTACTTGGGAACAGGTTCGTACGATTGCTCAGGACAAAATGGTTGACTTAAACTGTTTTACTGTGGAAGCTGCCATGAGAATGGTTGCAGGTACAGCTAGAAGTATGGGTATCGCTGTAAAAGGGGAGTTCCCGGTTAATAATTAATAAACTTCAATTGTAATGGGTAAACTGACAAAAAATCAAAAGTTAGCTGCAGAAAAGATTGAAGCAGGGAAAGCATACTCACTGAAAGAAGCTGCATCTTTGGTAAAAGAAATCACTTTTACTAAGTTTGATGCTTCACTGGATATTGATGTACGTTTAGGTGTTGATCCACGTAAAGCTAACCAGATGGTGAGAGGTGTTGTTTCACTTCCTCATGGTACTGGTAAAGAAGTACGTGTATTGGTACTTTGTACACCGGATGCTGAAGCTGCTGCAAAAGAAGCTGGTGCTGACTACGTTGGTCTTGACGAATATATTGAAAAGATCAAAGGTGGATGGACTGATATTGATGTAATCATCACTATGCCATCTATCATGGGTAAAATTGGTGCGCTCGGTCGTGTTCTCGGTCCTCGTGGATTGATGCCGAACCCTAAGAGTGGTACTGTAACTATGGATGTTGCTAAGGCTGTAAAAGAAGTAAAACAAGGTAAGATTGACTTTAAAGTTGATAAGAGCGGTATCGTTCACACTTCTATCGGTAAGGTATCATTCAGTCCTGATCAGATTCGCGACAACGCGAAAGAGTTCATCTCTACTCTGAACAAACTGAAACCGACCGCAGCAAAGGGTACATATATTAAGAGTATTTATCTTTCTAGTACAATGAGTGCGGGTATTAAAATCGACCCGAAATCAGTGGATGAAATCTAATAAAACAGAGAAATAATGAGAAAGGAAGATAAAAGTACGATTATAGAGCAAATTGCTGCTACAGTAAAGGAATATGGTCACTTCTACTTGGTAGACGTTACAGCTATGAACGCTGCTGCTACCAGTGCATTGAGAAGAGATTGTTTTAAATCAGACATCAAATTGATGTTGGTTAAAAACACGCTGCTTCACAAAGCACTTGAAAGCTTGGAAGAAGACTTCTCACCTCTTTACGGTTCTTTGAAAGGTACTACTGCTGTTATGTTTAGCAATACTGCAAACGTTCCTGCTAAGTTAATCAAAGACAAAGCGAAAGACGGTATTCCCGGACTGAAAGCTGCATATGCAGAAGAAAGCTTCTACATTGGTGCTGATCAATTGGATGCTCTCGTTTCAATCAAGAGTAAGAATGAAGTTATCGCCGATATCGTTGCCCTGTTGCAATCTCCGGCCAAGAATGTTATTTCTGCTCTTCAATCAGGTGGTAACACCCTTCACGGAGTTCTCAAGACTCTTGGTGAACGTCCCGAATAATTTTCAAAAATCAACAAAGTATTTAAACAATTAAAATCATACAAAAAATGGCAGATTTGAAAGCTTTTGCAGAACAATTAGTTAACTTGACAGTAAAAGAAGTTAATGAACTTGCAACTATCCTTAAAGAAGAATACGGTATTGAACCTGCTGCTGCAGCTGTAGCTGTTGCTGCTGGTCCTGCAGCTGGTGCTGCTGCCGCAGAAGAAAAAACTTCTTTCGACGTAGTATTGAAGAGCGCTGGTGCAGCTAAACTTCAAGTAGTTAAGGCCGTTAAGGAAGCTTGTGGTCTTGGTTTGAAAGAAGCTAAAGACTTGGTAGACGGTGCTCCTAGCACAGTAAAAGAAGGTTTGGCTAAAGACGAAGCAGAATCATTGAAGAAAACATTGGAAGAAGCTGGAGCTGAAGTTGAACTTAAATAACATTGGCCTGGTAATCAGGTAATTCGGTTAGGAATCCTTCACAAGAGGATTCTTAACCTTTTTGTGTATATATTTCAAATTAAGTTCTCCAAATTCATTGACAGATGTCTTCAAATACTGTAAATCAAAGAGTTAATTTTGCTTCGACTAAGAATCCGCTAGAATACCCGGATTTCCTGGAAGTACAATTGAAGTCATTCCAAGACTTTCTACAATTAGATACCCCACCTGAAAAGCGTAAGAATGAGGGATTGTATAAAGTATTTGCTGAAAACTTCCCTATTGCCGATACAAGAAACAATTTTGTTCTTGAGTTTCTGGACTATTATATTGATCCGCCGCGTTATACCATTGATGATTGTATAGAGCGTGGGCTTACTTATAGTGTTCCCTTAAAAGCGAAACTTAAGCTTTACTGTACGGACCCCGATCATGAGGATTTTGATACAGTGATTCAGGACGTATTCCTCGGCCCGATTCCTTATATGACTGATAAGGCTACTTTCGTCATTAACGGTGCCGAACGCGTAGTTGTGTCACAGCTTCACCGTTCTCCGGGTGTGTTCTTCGGTCAGAGTGTACATGCCAATGGTACGAAACTTTATTCGGCTCGTATTATTCCGTTTAAGGGTTCGTGGATTGAGTTTGCTACTGACATCAATAATGTGATGTACGCATATATCGACCGTAAGAAGAAATTGCCGGTGACTACATTGTTGCGTGCAATTGGCTTCGAGAATGACAAAGATATTCTTGAGATTTTCGATCTTGCAGAAGATGTGAAGGTAAACAAGACAAATCTGAAGAAGGTGTTAGGCCGTAAACTGGCTGCACGTGTCTTGAAAACATGGATTGAAGATTTCGTTGATGAAGATACCGGTGAAGTGGTTTCTATTGAACGTAACGAAGTTATTATCGACCGTGAAACCGTACTGGAAGAGGAGCATATTGATGAAATTTTGGAGTCGGGAGTTCAGAACATCCTTTTGCATAAGGATGAACCGAATCAGTCCGATTTCTCTATCATATATAATACGTTGCAGAAGGACCCGAGTAACTCGGAAAAAGAAGCTGTGTTGTATATCTACCGTCAGTTGCGTAATGCCGATCCGGCTGATGACGCAAGTGCAAGGGAGGTTATCAATAACTTGTTCTTCTCAGAAAAACGATATGACCTTGGTGATGTAGGCCGTTACAGAATCAACAAAAAGTTGAATCTGACGACTGATATGGACGTGCGTGTCCTCACGAAGGAAGATATTATTGAAATCATCAAATATCTGATTGAGTTGATTAACTCAAAAGCGGATGTGGATGATATTGACCACTTGAGTAACCGTCGTGTACGTACTGTTGGTGAACAGCTTTCTAATCAGTTTGCTGTGGGGCTGGCTCGTATGTCTCGTACGATTCGTGAACGTATGAACGTTCGTGACAATGAAGTGTTTACTCCGATTGATTTGATTAATGCGAAGACTATTTCTTCAGTAATCAACTCATTCTTCGGAACGAACGCGTTGTCGCAGTTCATGGACCAGACAAACCCGCTGGCTGAAATTACGCACAAACGTCGTATGTCTGCCCTTGGTCCTGGTGGTCTTTCCCGTGAACGTGCCGGATTTGAGGTTCGTGACGTTCACTATACACACTATGGTCGTCTTTGTCCGATTGAGACTCCTGAAGGTCCGAACATCGGTTTGATTTCTTCATTGTGTGTATTTGCTAAGATTAATGAGCTAGGATTCATTGAAACTCCCTACCGCAAGGTGGAAAATGGGAAAGTGGATCTTTCTGATAACGGTCTGATTTATCTGACTGCTGAAGAAGAGGAAGAAAAGGTTATTGCGCAGGGAAATGCTCCGTTGAATGACGATGGTACATTCGTACTTAACAGGGTGAAGTCTCGTCAAGATGCAGATTTCCCGGTTGTTGAACCATCTGAAGTTGACTTGATGGACGTTGCTCCTCAGCAGATTGCATCTATTGCAGCTTCTTTGATTCCATTCTTGGAACATGACGATGCTAACCGTGCATTGATGGGATCGAACATGATGCGCCAAGCGGTTCCTTTGTTGAGAAGTGAAGCTCCAATCGTAGGTACAGGTATCGAACGTCAGTTGGTAAGAGACTCTCGTACCCAGATTACTGCAGAAGGCGATGGTGTGGTTGACTATGTGGATGCTACTACTATCCGTATTTTGTATGACCGTACGGAAGACGAAGAATTTGTAAGTTTCGAACCTGCTTTGAAGGAATATAGAATACCTAAGTTCCGTAAGACTAACCAGAACATGACGATTGACTTACGTCCGATTTGTGACAAAGGCCAGCGTGTGAAGAAAGGTGATATCTTGACTGAAGGTTATTCTACTGAAAAGGGTGAATTGGCATTGGGTAAGAACCTGTTGGTAGCTTATATGCCTTGGAAGGGTTACAACTATGAGGATGCTATCGTATTGAACGAACGTGTGGTACGCGAAGACTTGTTGACTTCAGTTCACGTAGAGGAATATTCTCTGGAAGTTCGTGAGACAAAACGTGGTATGGAAGAGTTGACTTCTGATATCCCGAATGTAAGTGAAGAAGCTACCAAAGACTTGGATGAAAACGGTATCGTAAGAATCGGTGCTCGTATCGAGCCGGGTGATATCATGATTGGTAAGATTACGCCGAAGGGTGAATCTGATCCTTCTCCGGAAGAAAAACTGCTTCGGGCTATCTTCGGTGATAAGGCAGGTGACGTGAAAGATGCTTCTTTGAAAGCTTCTCCTTCTTTGAAAGGTGTGGTGATTGATAAGAAACTTTTCTCACGTGTGATTAAGAATCGTAGCTCTAAACTGGCCGATAAAGCATTGTTGCCTAAGATTGATGATGAATTTGAATCTAAGGTAGCTGACTTGAAACGTATCCTGGTTAAGAAACTGATGACTTTGACTGAAGGTAAGGTTTCTCAAGGTGTGAAAGACTATTTGGGTGCGGAAGTTATTGCGAAAGGTTCTAAGTTCAGTGCTTCTGATTTTGATTCACTTGACTTTACTTCTATTCAATTGAGCAACTGGACAAGCGACGATCATATTAACGGTATGATTCGTGATCTGGTGATGAATTTCATTAAGAAATATAAAGAGCTGGATGCTGAATTGAAACGTAAGAAGTTTGCTATTACAATTGGTGATGAACTTCCTGCTGGTATTATCCAGATGGCAAAAGTATATATTGCTAAGAAACGTAAGATTGGTGTGGGTGATAAGATGGCTGGTCGCCACGGTAACAAGGGTATTGTATCCCGTGTTGTTCGTCAGGAAGATATGCCGTTCTTGGCTGATGGTACTCCGGTTGACATCGTGTTGAATCCATTGGGTGTGCCTTCTCGTATGAACATTGGTCAGATTTTTGAAGCTGTACTCGGACGTGCCGGAAAAACGTTGGGCGTGAAATTTGCGACTCCTATTTTCGACGGTGCTACCATGGAAGATCTGGATCAGTGGACAGACAAGGCAGGATTGCCTCGCTACTGTAAGACTTATCTTTGTGATGGTGGTACAGGTGAGCAATTTGACCAGGCAGCTACTGTGGGCGTAACTTACATGTTGAAGTTGGGCCACATGGTTGAAGACAAGATGCATGCTCGTTCTATCGGTCCGTACTCATTGATTACTCAGCAACCTCTTGGTGGTAAAGCTCAATTCGGTGGTCAGCGTTTCGGAGAAATGGAGGTTTGGGCACTCGAAGGTTTCGGTGCTGCCCATATCTTGCAGGAAATCCTGACTATCAAATCTGATGACGTGGTAGGACGTTCGAAGGCTTATGAAGCAATTGTGAAAGGTGAACCGATGCCACAACCTGGTATTCCGGAATCCTTGAACGTATTGTTGCACGAGTTGAGAGGTTTAGGTTTGAGTATCAACCTAGAATAAAATAATGAAAGAATGTGAGATGTCAATGTACCGATGAAGGTCTGTTGGCATCCGCACTTTTTTCAATTTCCAATGATTCAATTATCAAATCTCAATTATATAGAGTATGGCTTTTAGAAAAGAAAATAAGACGAAAAGTAATTTCTCGAAGATCTCAATTGGTCTGGCTTCTCCGGAAGAAATCCTTGAGAATTCGAGTGGTGAAGTTTTGAAGCCTGAAACCATTAATTACCGTACGTACAAACCCGAACGTGACGGTTTGTTCTGCGAGCGCATTTTTGGTCCTATCAAGGATTATGAATGTCATTGCGGTAAATACAAGCGTATCCGTTATAAAGGTATCGTCTGCGACCGTTGTGGTGTGGAAGTTACTGAAAAGAAAGTGCGCCGTGAACGTATGGGACATATCCAGCTGGTTGTGCCGGTGGCTCACATCTGGTATTTCCGTTTGCTTCCTAATAAAATCGGTTATTTGCTCGGATTGCCGACAAAGAAACTGGATTCGATTATATACTACGAACGTTATGTTGTTATTCAGCCGGGTGTGAAAGCTGAAGATGGCGTAGCTGAATATGATTTGCTTTCTGAAGAAGAATATCTGGATATTTTGGATACGCTTCCGAAAGACAATCAGTATCTTGAAGATAATGATCCGAATAAATTTGTTGCAAAGATGGGAGCCGAAGCTATTTATGATTTGCTGGCTCGTTTGGATCTGGATGCTTTGTCTTACGAACTGCGTCACCGCGCCGGAAACGATGCGTCTCAGCAACGTAAGAATGAAGCTTTGAAACGTCTTCAGGTAGTAGAATCGTTCCGCGCATCACGTGGACGTAACAAACCGGAATGGATGATCGTACGTATCGTACCGGTTATTCCGCCCGAACTTCGTCCGTTGGTTCCGCTGGATGGTGGCCGTTTTGCTACATCTGACTTGAACGACCTTTATCGTCGTGTGATTATCCGTAACAACCGTTTGAAACGACTGATTGAAATCAAGGCTCCGGAAGTAATCTTGCGTAATGAAAAACGTATGCTTCAGGAATCTGTCGATTCTTTGTTTGATAACTCACGTAAGTCAAGTGCTGTGAAGACAGACGCCAACCGTCCGTTGAAGTCATTGTCTGACAGTTTGAAAGGTAAACAGGGACGCTTCCGTCAAAACTTGCTGGGTAAACGTGTTGACTACTCTGCTCGTTCCGTAATCGTCGTTGGTCCGGAATTAAAGATGGGTGAATGCGGTATTCCTAAATTGATGGCTGCCGAATTATACAAGCCGTTTATTATTCGCAAGCTCATCGAACGTGGTATCGTTAAGACTGTTAAGTCTGCAAAGAAAATCGTAGACCGCAAAGAGCCGGTGATTTGGGATATCTTAGAACATGTAATGAAGGGACACCCGGTACTGTTGAACCGTGCTCCGACCTTGCACCGTTTGGGTATTCAGGCTTTCCAGCCTAAAATGATCGAAGGTAAAGCTATTCAGTTGCACCCGTTGGCATGTACGGCATTCAACGCCGACTTTGACGGTGACCAGATGGCTGTTCACTTGCCTTTGAGTAATGAAGCAATTCTTGAAGCACAAATGTTGATGCTTCAATCACATAATATATTGAATCCGGCAAACGGTGCGCCTATTACTGTGCCTGCACAGGATATGGTTCTTGGTTTGTACTATATTACTAAGTTGCGTGCCGGTGCAAAAGGTGAAGGTTTGACATTCTACGGACCGGAAGAAGCGTTGATCGCTTACAATGAAGGTAAGGTAGATATTCATGCTCCGGTAAAGGTTATCGTGAAAGACGTTGATGAAAATGGTAACATTGTAGACGTAATGCGCGAAACTTCAGTAGGACGTGTGATTGTGAATGAAATCGTTCCACCTGAAGCTGGTTATATCAATACAATTATCTCTAAGAAATCTCTTCGTGATATTATTAGTGATGTAATTAAGGTATGTGGTGTGGCTAAGGCTGCCGACTTCCTGGATGGAATCAAGAATTTAGGTTATCAGATGGCGTTCAAGGGTGGTTTGTCATTCAACTTGGGTGATATTATCATTCCGAAGGAAAAAGAAACTTTGGTACAGAAAGGTTACGACGAAGTTGAACAAGTCGTAAACAACTATAACATGGGTTTCATTACCAATAACGAACGTTACAATCAGGTAATTGATATTTGGACACATGTGAACTCCGAGTTGTCTAATATCCTGATGAAGACTATTTCTTCGGACGATCAGGGTTTCAACTCTGTATATATGATGCTTGACTCTGGTGCCCGTGGTTCTAAAGAGCAGATTCGTCAGTTGTCAGGTATGCGTGGTTTGATGGCAAAACCGCAGAAAGCAGGTGCTGAAGGTGGTCAGATCATCGAGAACCCGATTTTGTCGAACTTTAAAGAAGGACTTTCGGTGTTGGAGTACTTTATCTCTACCCACGGTGCTCGTAAAGGTTTGGCGGATACCGCTTTGAAGACTGCCGATGCTGGTTATTTGACTCGTCGTCTGGTGGACGTATCACACGATGTGATTATTACAGAAGAAGATTGCGGTACACTCCGCGGATTGGTTTGTACGGACCTTAAGAATAATGATGAAGTTATTGCTACTCTGTACGAACGTATCTTAGGCCGTGTTTCCGTACATGATATTATTCATCCTACCACAGGTGAATTGCTTGTTGCCGGTGGTGAAGAAATCACAGAAGAAGTAGCCAAGAAGATTCAGGAGTCTCCGATCGAGAGTGTTGAAATCCGTTCGGTATTGACTTGTGAAGCTAAGAAGGGTGTTTGTGCTAAATGTTACGGACGTAACCTGGCAACGAGCCGCATGGTTCAGAAGGGTGAAGCTGTCGGTGTAATCGCTGCTCAGTCTATTGGTGAGCCGGGTACACAGTTGACATTGCGTACATTCCACGCCGGTGGTACTGCTGCAAATATTGCAGCTAACGCCAGTATCGTTGCTAAAAATAATGCACGTCTTGAATTTGAAGAGTTGCGTACAGTAGATATCGTTGACGAGATGGGTGAATCTGCAAAAGTGGTAGTAGGTCGTTTGGCCGAAGTACGTTTTGTGGATGTGAATACCGGTATCGTTCTTTCTACTCATAACGTACCTTATGGTTCAACACTGTATGTAAGCGACGGCGACTTGGTAGAAAAAGGCAAACTGATTGCTAAGTGGGACCCGTTCAATGCTGTTATTATCACAGAAGCAACCGGTAAGATCGAATTTGAGGGCGTGATTGAAAACGTTACTTATAAGGTTGAATCGGATGAAGCAACAGGTCTTCGTGAAATTATTATTATTGAATCCAAGGATAAAACCAAAGTTCCTACCGCTCATATCTTAACAGAGGACGGTGATTTGATCCGTACTTATAACTTACCGGTAGGTGGGCACGTTATCATCGAGAATGGTCAGAAGGTAAAAGCCGGTGAAGTAATCGTGAAGATTCCGCGTGCCGTAGGTAAGGCGGGTGATATCACGGGTGGTCTTCCTCGTGTTACTGAATTGTTTGAAGCTCGTAACCCGTCAAATCCGGCTGTCGTTTCTGAAATCGACGGTGAGGTGACAATGGGTAAGATCAAACGTGGTAACCGTGAAATCATCGTAACTTCCAAGACGGGTGAGGTTAAGAAGTATCTGGTTGCACTGTCTAAGCAGATTCTGGTACAGGAAAATGACTATGTACGTGCTGGTACTCCGTTGTCTGACGGTGCTACTACTCCGGCAGATATCTTGGCAATTAAGGGTCCTACAGCTGTACAGGAATATATCGTGAATGAAGTTCAGGATGTATACCGCTTGCAGGGTGTGAAGATCAATGATAAGCACTTTGAGATTATCGTTCGTCAGATGATGCGTAAAGTACAAATTGATGAACCGGGAGATACTCGCTTCCTCGAACAGCAAGTCGTAGACAAACTGGAATTCATGGAAGAAAATGATCGTATCTGGGGCAAGAAAGTCGTAGTGGATGCTGGTGATTCTCAAAATATGCAAGCTGGACAGATTGTAACTGCCCGCAAGTTGCGTGATGAGAATAGTATGTTGAAACGTCGTGACTTGAAGCCGGTTGAAGTTCGTGACGCTGTTGCTGCTACCTCTACTCAGATCCTTCAAGGTATCACGCGTGCTGCTTTGCAAACATCAAGCTTTATGTCGGCTGCTTCCTTCCAGGAAACAACGAAAGTATTGAATGAAGCTGCTATCAACGGTAAGATCGATAAGCTTGAAGGTATGAAGGAAAATGTGATCTGTGGTCACTTGATTCCTGCCGGTACCGGACAGCGCGAGTTCGAAAAGCTCATCGTTGGATCAAAAGAAGAGTATGACCGTATCTTGGCTAACAAGAAAACAGTACTTGACTACAATGAAGTAGAATAAATACAATTCAATTGACTATATGAAAAGGAGCAGTTGCCTGATTGGGCAATTGCTCCTTTTTTTATTTCTTTTTTACTCGCGTGTATTACCATTAGTTTCAGGAAAAATGTGTTATTTTGCAGGATAACTTTTTAATCATATTAAATATGGAAGAACAAAATAACAACGGACAATTACAGATTGAATTGAGAGAAGAGGTTGCACAGGGAACTTATGCAAATCTTGCTATTATTACTCATTCGAGTTCTGAATTCATCCTTGACTTCGTGCGCGTAATGCCGGGTATACCGAAGGCTGGTGTGCAATCTCGTATTATTGTGGCTCCGGAGCACGCAAAACGTCTGCTGCGGGCATTAGAAGATAATATAGCAAAGTATGAGCGCGTATTCGGTCCGATTCGTACTTCGGATGAACCCCCTATTTCTCCTTTGACGGGTGTAAAAGGCGAAGCGTGAGGATGATATAAAAACATTAAAAAAGAAAAAAAAGTTGTAGTGCATTGAATATTCAAATATTATTCGTATTTTTGCAGCCCAAAATGTATAGTTACGAAATTAATATAACAATAATATAAATCAAAAAACAATTAAAATGCCTACAATTCAGCAATTAGTAAGAAAAGGACGCGAAGTGCTGGTGGAGAAAAGTAAATCTCCAGCCTTGGATTCATGTCCTCAAAGACGTGGCGTTTGCGTGAGAGTATACACTACTACTCCGAAGAAGCCGAACTCTGCAATGCGTAAAGTAGCTCGTGTACGTTTGACTAACCAAAAAGAGGTGAACTCATACATTCCGGGAGAAGGACACAACTTGCAGGAACACTCAATCGTTTTGGTACGTGGTGGTCGTGTAAAAGACCTTCCGGGTGTGCGTTATCACATTGTACGTGGTACACTTGATACAGCAGGTGTTGCTGGTCGTACTCAAAGACGTTCTAAATATGGTGCTAAGCGTCCGAAACCAGGACAAGCTGCTGCTCCTGCTAAGGGTAAGAAAAAATAAGGATTAAGACCTAATTAAAATTAAAGTAATAACTTACGTTTTAGTTTGTTGGAAATGCTAAAGGTTGAGTAAATTCTCCGGAGGGAGAGTTGAAGAAGTCAAGAAGTAGACAACCAAGAACAAAAACATTATTTTTCAAACAAATGAGAAAAGCAAAACCAAAAAAACGCCTGATTCTTCCGGATCCCGTGTTTAATGACCAAAAGGTTTCCAAGTTCGTGAACCACTTGATGTATGATGGAAAGAAAAATACATCTTATGAAATCTTTTATGCCGCTTTGGAAACTGTGAAAGCAAAACTTCCTAACGAAGAAAAATCAGCTCTCGAAATCTGGAAAAAGGCTTTGGATAATGTAACTCCGCAAGTGGAAGTAAAGTCTCGCCGTGTAGGTGGTGCTACTTTCCAAGTTCCTACTGAAATCCGTCCGGATCGTAAAGAATCAATCTCTATGAAGAATTTGATTCTGTTTGCTCGCAAAAGAGGTGGTAAATCAATGGCTGACAAGTTGGCTGCTGAAATTATGGATGCCTTCAATGAACAAGGCGGTGCATACAAACGTAAAGAAGATATGCACAGAATGGCAGAAGCTAACCGTGCATTTGCTCATTTTAGATTCTAATACTGTAAGAAACCTAATATAAACTTAAAGTAAAGGAATTAGAAGATGGCTAAACATGATTTACATTTAACTCGTAATATCGGTATCATGGCTCACATTGATGCCGGAAAAACAACTACTTCTGAACGTATCCTGTTCTATACTGGATTGACTCACAAAATTGGTGAAGTTCATGATGGTGCTGCTACTATGGACTGGATGGAACAGGAGCAAGAACGTGGTATCACTATTACATCCGCTGCTACAACAACAAGGTGGAAATATGCTGGTGATACTTATAAAATTAACTTGATTGACACTCCGGGACACGTTGACTTTACCGCAGAGGTAGAACGTTCATTGCGTATCCTTGATGGGGCTGTAGCTGCTTACTGTGCTGTTGGTGGTGTTGAGCCTCAATCAGAAACTGTATGGCGTCAGGCTGATAAATATAACGTTCCTCGTATTGCTTATGTTAATAAGATGGATCGTTCTGGTGCTGACTTCTTTGAAGTAGTTCGTCAGATGAAGGATGTTCTTGGAGCTAATCCGTGTCCGATTGTTGTTCCTATCGGTGCTGAAGAATCTTTCAAAGGTCTTGTTGACCTTATCAAAATGAAAGCTATCTATTGGCATGATGAAACAATGGGGGCTGACTACAGTATTGAGGAAATCCCTGCAGAACTTATCGATGAAGCTAACGAGTGGAGAGATAAGATGCTTGAAAAAGTAGCAGAATTTGATGATGCTTTGATGGAGAAATATTTCGATGATCCTTCTACTATTACTGAAGAAGAAGTATTGAGAGCTCTTCGTAATGCAACAGTTCAGATGGCTGTAGTTCCTATGCTTTGCGGATCTTCTTTTAAGAACAAAGGTGTTCAGACATTGCTTGATTATGTTTGTGCTTTCTTGCCTTCTCCACTTGATACAGAGAACGTAATAGGTACAAATCCTAATACGGGAGCTGAAGAGGATCGTAAACCAAGTGATGATGAAAAAACATCTGCTTTGGCGTTTAAGATCGCAACTGACCCATATGTTGGACGTTTGACTTTCTTCCGTGTTTATTCTGGTAAAATTGAAGCAGGTTCTTATATCTACAACTCTCGTTCTGGTAAGAAAGAACGCGTTTCTCGTCTGTTTCAGATGCACTCCAACAAACAGAACCCGGTTGAAGTAATCGGTGCTGGTGATATTGGTGCAGGTGTAGGCTTTAAAGATATTCGTACTGGGGATACTTTGTGTGATGAAACAGCTCCGATAGTACTTGAGTCTATGGACTTCCCGGAACCGGTTATTGGTATCGCTGTAGAACCTAAGACTCAGAAAGATATGGATAAACTGTCTAACGGTTTGGCTAAATTGGCTGAAGAAGATCCGACATTTACTGTGAAAACAGACGAACAGACAGGTCAGACAGTTATTTCTGGTATGGGTGAGCTTCACTTGGATATTATCATTGACCGTTTGAAACGTGAATTCAAGGTAGAATGTAACCAAGGTAAGCCTCAGGTTAACTATAAGGAAGCTATCACGAAGACAGTTAACTTGCGTGAAGTGTACAAGAAGCAGTCTGGTGGACGTGGTAAGTTTGCTGATATCATTGTGAACATTGGTCCGGCTGATGCGGATTTCACTTTAGGTGGTTTGCAGTTTGTTGATGAAGTGAAGGGTGGTAATATTCCTAAGGAATTTATTCCTGCAGTTCAGAAAGGCTTTACAAATGCTATGAAGAGTGGTGTTTTGGCAGGCTACCCATTGGATTCATTGAAAGTGACTTTGGTTGATGGTTCATTCCACCCGGTTGACTCTGACCAGTTGTCATTTGAAATCTGTGCAATGCAGGCTTATAAAAATGCATGTGCTAAGGCAGGTCCTGTTTTGATGGAACCTATCATGAAACTGGAAGTTGTAACTCCGGAAGAAAACATGGGTGATGTTATCGGTGACTTGAACAAACGTCGTGGACAGGTTGAAGGTATGGAATCTAGCCGCTCTGGCGCTCGTATCGTGAAAGCGATGGTTCCACTGGCGGAAATGTTTGGTTACGTAACAGCTTTACGTACTATTACTTCTGGTCGTGCAACCTCGTCAATGACCTACTCTCATCACGCTCAGCTTTCTTCTTCTATTGCTAAGGCTGTATTGGAAGAAGTAAAAGGACGCGCTGATTTACTCTAAAATATCTAAAGCAGCAGGCTAGTGAATGACTCTTAGCCTGCCGCTTTATCTTATTATAAATGTATTAATTAAAAAAAATAATGAGTCAGAAAATTAGAATTAAATTGAAATCTTACGACCACAACTTGGTTGACAAGTCAGCTGAGAAAATTGTAAGAACTGTAAAAGCTACTGGTGCTATCGTTAGCGGTCCAATACCTCTGCCTACGCACAAACGTATCTTTACTGTGAACCGTTCGACTTTCGTAAACAAAAAGTCTCGTGAGCAATTTGAACTCTCTTCTTATAAGAGATTAATCGACATCTATAGCTCAACAGCTAAGACAGTAGATGCTTTGATGAAGTTGGAATTGCCAAGTGGTGTGGAAGTAGAAATTAAAGTTTGATAATTAAAAATTAGTGAAATGCCAGGATTATTAGGAAAAAAAATCGGAATGACATCCGTTTTCAGTGCCGATGGTAAAAATGTACCATGCACTGTTATCGAAGCAGGTCCTTGTGTTGTTACTCAAGTTAAAACTGTAGAAAAAGATGGCTATGCAGCTGTTCAGTTGGGTTTCCAGGACAAAAAGGAAAAACATACAACTAAACCGTTGATGGGACATTTTAAAAGAGCAGGAGTAACACCGAAGAGACACTTGGCTGAGTTCAAAGAATTTGAAACAGAGTTGAATTTGGGTGATACCATTACTGTAGAAATGTTTAACGACGCTAGCTTTGTTGACGTTGTTGGTACTTCTAAGGGTAAGGGTTTTCAGGGTGTAGTAAAAAGACATGGTTTTGGTGGTGTGGGTCAAGCTACTCACGGTCAGCATAATCGCGCTCGTAAACCGGGTTCTATCGGTGCTTGTTCTTACCCTGCAAAAGTATTCAAAGGAATGCGCATGGGTGGACAACTTGGTGGTGACAGAGTCACTGTACAAAACTTGCAGGTATTAAAAGTAATCGCGGATCATAACCTTCTTTTGGTTAAAGGTTCTATCCCGGGTTGCAAAGGTTCAATCGTATTAATTGAGAAATAATGGAAGTTAACGTATATAACATTAAAGGTGAAGACACTGGGAGAAAGGTTACGTTAAACGAATCTATCTTCGGAATTGAGCCCAACGACCACGCTATTTATTTGGACGTAAAACAATTTATGGCTAATCAGCGTCAGGGTACTCATAAGTCAAAAGAAAGAAGTGAAATCAGTGGTTCAACTCGTAAGATCGGTCGTCAGAAAGGTGGCGGTGGAGCACGTCGTGGTGATATGAACTCGCCTGTTCTTGTAGGTGGTGCTCGTGTTTTCGGTCCGAAACCAAGAGACTATTTCTTCAAATTGAATAAAAAAGTTAAGACATTGGCTCGTAAGTCAGCTTTGTCTTATAAAGCTCAAAACGATGCAATCATTGTCGTTGAGGATTTCACATTTGAAGCTCCTAAGACAAAAGATTTCGTTGCAATGACAAAAAATCTTAAAGTTTCCGATAAAAAGCTACTTGTAATTTTACCGGAAGCAAATAAAAACGTATATTTGTCAGCTCGTAACATTGAGGGTACTAATGTGCAGACTATCTCAGGATTAAATACTTACAGAGTATTGAATGCTGGGGTTGTTGTGCTTACAGAAAACTCTCTGAAGGCTATTGACAATATCTTAATTTAAAAAGGAGGCTTAAATAATGGGAATTATTATTAAACCGTTGGTAACAGAGAAAATGACTGCAATCACAGATAAGCTGAATCGTTTCGGCTTTGTTGTACGTCCTGAAGCTAACAAACTGGAAATTAAGAAGGAAATTGAAGCTCTTTATAATGTTACTGTAGTTGATGTGAATACTGTGAAGTATGCTGGCAAGAATAAGAGCCGTTATACCAAAGCAGGTATCATCAATGGTCGTACGAATGCTTTCAAAAAAGCAATCGTGACATTGAAAGAAGGAGATACTATTGATTTTTATAGCAATATTTAATAAAAATGGCAGTACGTAAATTTAAGCCCACAACACCGGGGCAAAGACATAAAATTATTGGTACTTTCGAAGAAATTACTGCATCAGTACCAGAAAAGTCTCTTGTATATGGTAAGAAATCATCTGGTGGTCGTAACAGCGAAGGTAAGATGACTATGCGCTACATTGGTGGCGGTCATAGAAAGGTGATTAGAATTGTTGATTTCAAGAGAAATAAGGACGGTGTTCCAGCAGTAGTTAAAACAATCGAATACGACCCGAATCGTTCGGCTCGTATCGCTCTGTTATTTTATGCTGATGGAGAAAAAAGATATATTATTGCTCCCAATGGATTGCAAGTTGGTGCGACTCTGATGTCAGGTGAAACAGCAGCGCCAGAGATTGGTAATGCTCTTCCTCTTCAGAACATTCCGGTGGGTACTGTAATTCACAATATCGAATTACGTCCGGGACAGGGCGCTGCTCTGGTTCGTTCAGCTGGTAACTTTGCTCAGTTGACTTCTCGTGAGGGTAAGTATTGTGTAATTAAGTTGCCTTCAGGTGAAGTTAGACAGATTCTTAGCACTTGTAAAGCTACTATCGGTAGTGTAGGTAACTCTGATCATGGGTTGGAAAGTTCAGGTAAAGCTGGACGTTCTCGTTGGCAAGGACGTCGTCCTCGTAACCGTGGTGTTGTAATGAACCCGGTTGATCACCCGATGGGTGGTGGTGAAGGACGTGCTTCCGGAGGTCACCCAAGATCACGTAAGGGATTGTATGCTAAGGGACTTAAGACTAGAGCTCCTAAGAAACAATCGTCTAAGTACATTATTGAGAGAAGAAAAAAGTAATCTGATTAATTGAGTAAACTATGAGTCGTTCATTAAAAAAAGGTCCATATATTAACGTTAAGCTTGAAAAGAGAATTCTTGCCATGAATGAATCAGGTAAGAAAGTCGTAGTAAAGACTTGGGCCAGAGCTTCAATGATTTCGCCTGATTTTGTAGGCCATACAGTTGCAGTTCACAATGGAAATAAATTTATTCCTGTTTATGTTACCGAGAATATGGTAGGACACAAGTTGGGCGAATTTGCTCCAACTCGTACATTCAGAGGACACGCTGGTAACAAGAAAAGATAACAGGATTTATTTGAAATAATAAAGTAATAAATAATAATGGGAGCAAGAAAAAAAATATCGGCTGAAAAAAGAAAAGAAGCCCTTAAGACCATGTATTTTGCAAAATTGCAAAATGTTCCTACTTCTCCACGTAAGATGCGTCTGGTTGCAGACATGATCCGTGGTATGGAAGTGAACAGAGCACTTGGTGTTTTGAAATTTTCTTCAAAAGAAGCTGCTGCAAGAGTGGAAAAATTGCTTCGCTCTGCAATTGCTAACTGGGAACAGAAAAACGAACGTAAAGCAGAAAGTGGCGAATTGTTCGTAACACAGATTTTTGTTGATGGTGGAGCTACACTCAAAAGAATGAGACCGGCACCACAGGGTAGAGGTTATAGAATTCGCAAACGTTCAAATCACGTAACATTGTTCGTTGGTGCTAAAAGTAATAACGAAGATCAAAATTAAGGTAGATGGGACAAAAAGTTAATCCAATAAGCAACCGTTTAGGAATTATCAGAGGATGGGATTCTAACTGGTATGGTGGAAATGATTACGGTGATTCTTTGCTGGAAGATAGCAAAATCCGTAAATATCTTAATGCAAGACTTGCAAAAGCAAGTGTATCAAGAATCGTAATTGAACGTACGCTGAAGCTCGTTACTATTACTGTTTGCACTGCTCGCCCGGGTATTATTATCGGTAAAGGTGGCCAAGAAGTTGATAAGTTAAAAGAGGAGTTGAAGAAGGTTACCGACAAAGATATTCAAATCAATATCTTTGAAGTGAAGAGACCGGAACTGGATGCTGTGATTGTTGCTAACAACATCGCTCGCCAGGTTGAAGGTAAAATTGCCTATCGCCGTGCCATCAAGATGGCTATCGCAAACACAATGCGTATGGGTGCTGAAGGTATCAAAATTCAGATTTCAGGACGTTTGAATGGAGCTGAAATGGCTCGTTCTGAAATGTATAAAGAAGGAAGAACTCCGTTGCACACTTTCAGAGCTGATATCGACTACTGTCATGCAGAAGCATTGACTAAAGTAGGTCTTCTTGGTATCAAAGTTTGGATTTGTAGAGGTGAAGTGTTTGGTAAGAAAGAATTGGCTCCGAACTTTACACAAAGCAAAGAAAGTGGTCGTGGAAACAATAGTGGAAACAACGGCGGAAAGAACTTCAAAAGAAAGAAAAATAATCGCTAAACGAATTTGAATTTTAGGAAACTATGTTACAACCGAAAAAGACAAAATTCAGAAGACAACAAAAAGGCCGTCAGAAAGGTAATGCCCAGAGAGGCAACCAGCTGGCCTTTGGTTCTTTTGGCATAAAGGCTTTGGAGACTAAGTGGATTACAGGCCGTCAGATCGAAGCTGCTCGTATTGCAGTAACAAGATATATGCAACGTCAAGGACAGATCTGGATCCGTATATTCCCGGATAAACCGATCACTAGAAAACCTGCCGATGTACGTATGGGTAAAGGTAAAGGTGCTCCAGAGGGATTTGTGGCTCCTGTAACTCCAGGTAGAATCATTATTGAAGCTGAAGGAGTATCTTACGAAATCGCGAAAGAAGCATTGCGCTTAGCTGCTCAAAAGCTTCCTATTACAACGAAGTTTGTCGTAAGACGTGATTATGATATTCAAAATCAAAATGCGTAAGTGTTATGAAAATTGCAGAAATTAAAGAAATGACTACTAATGATTTAGTAGAAAGAGTAGAGGCGGAAACAGCTAATTATAACCAAATGGTTATTAATCATTCTATTTCTCCTTTGGAAAATCCTGCTCAAATCAAACAATTACGCAGGACTATTGCGCGTATGAAAACAGAATTGCGCGAAAGAGAACTTAACAATAAATGATCAGCTTGATGGAAGCAAGAAATTTAAGAAAAGAAAGAACAGGGGTTGTGTTGAGCAATAAGATGGACAAGACCATCACAGTTGCTGCCAAATTTAAGGAAAAACACCCTATATATGGTAAGTTCGTTAGCAAAACGAAGAAGTACCATGCTCACGATGAAAAGAATGAATGCAATATCGGTGATACTGTAAGCATCATGGAAACTCGTCCTTTGAGCAAGACTAAAAGATGGAGATTAGTAGAAATAATTGAAAGAGCTAAGTAATTATGATACAAGTAGAATCCAGACTTACAGTATGTGATAACAGTGGAGCGAAAGAGGCGTTGTGTATCCGCGTTTTGGGTGGTACAGGCCGTCGTTATGCTTCAGTGGGGGATGTCATTGTAGTTTCAGTGAAGAGCGTTATCCCTTCTAGTGATGTTAAAAAAGGTGCAGTATCAAAGGCTTTGATTGTACGTACAAAGAAAGAAATCCGTCGTCCTGATGGTTCTTATATACGTTTTGATGATAATGCTTGCGTGTTGTTGAATAATGCAGGTGAAATTAGAGGTAGTCGTATTTTCGGTCCTGTAGCAAGAGAACTTCGTGCTACAAACATGAAAGTTGTGTCACTTGCGCCTGAGGTACTTTAATTTGTAAAAGATTTAAGTAATGAGTAAATTACATATTAAAAAAGGCGACACAGTTTACGTAAATGCTGGTGAAGATAAGGGCAAAACTGGTCGTGTATTGAAGGTTCTTGTTAAAGAAGGACGTGCATTTGTTGAAGGTATCAATATGGTATCTAAAAGCACAAAGCCGAATGCAAAGAATCCACAAGGTGGTATTGTGAAGCAAGAAGCTTCTATCCACATTTCAAACTTGAACCCGGTTGATCCAAAAACTGGTAAAGCAACGCGTATTGGGAGAAAAAAGAGTTCGGAAGGAACTTTAGTGCGTTATTCTAAAAAATCAGGAGAGGAGATTAAGTAATGAGTAATACTGCTAGTCTTAAGAAAGAATATGCAGAGCGTATAGCACCTGCATTGAAATCACAGTTCCAGTATTCTTCTACAATGCAGATACCCGTACTTAAGAAGATTGTAATCAATCAGGGATTAGGTATGGCTGTTGCTGATAAGAAGATTATCGAAGTAGCAATCAATGAAATGACAGCTATTACAGGTCAAAAAGCTGTAGCTACCATTTCTCGTAAAGATATCGCAAACTTTAAGTTGCGTAAAAAAATGCCGATTGGTGTTATGGTAACTTTACGTCGTGAAAGAATGTACGAATTCCTTGAAAAATTGGTTCGTGTAGCTCTTCCTCGTATTCGTGACTTCAAAGGTATCGAAAGTAAGTTTGATGGTAAAGGTAACTATACCCTTGGTATTCAGGAACAAATCATTTTCCCTGAAATAAATATCGATAGTATTACAAGAATTCTCGGAATGAATATTACCTTTGTAACCTCTGCGGAAACAGATGAAGAAGGTTATGCTTTGCTGAAGGAATTCGGTTTACCTTTTAAAAACGCTAAAAAAGACTAATAGATATGGCAAAGGAATCAATGAAAGCACGTGAAGTAAAGCGTGCTAAATTAGTAGCCAAATACGCCGAGAAAAGAGCTGCTTTGAAGCAAATCGTAAGAACAGGTGATCCTGCTGATGCTTTCGAAGCTGCACAGAAGTTGCAAGAGTTGCCAAAGAATTCTAATCCAATTCGTATGCACAACCGTTGCAAACTGACTGGTCGTCCTAAAGGTTATATTCGTCAGTTCGGAATTTCGAGAATTCAATTCCGTGAGATGGCATCTAACGGACTGATCCCAGGCGTAAAAAAAGCAAGCTGGTAATTATTGTTTAAATATTGTCAGGGTAGTCCTGATTAATTTAATTTATTTTTATATGACTGATCCAATAGCAGATTATTTAACGAGGTTGCGGAACGCGATTGGTGCAAAGCACAGAGTTGTTGAAGTTCCCGCTTCGAATTTGAAAAAAGAAATCACTAAGATTCTTTTTGAAAAAGGCTACATCCTTAATTATAAGTTTGTAGAAGATGGTCCTCAAGGAACTATTAAGGTTGCCTTGAAGTATGATTCTGTTAACAAAGTTAACGCAATCAAAAAGTTAGAAAGAATATCTTCTCCGGGTATGCGTAAGTATACTGGTTACAAAGATATGCCGCGTGTTATTAATGGGCTGGGTATTGCTATAATATCTACTTCCAAAGGTGTAATGACTAACAAAGAGGCTGCAGAACTGAAAATCGGTGGTGAAGTCTTGTGTTATGTATATTAATTAGGAGGAATTAGAATGTCAAGAATAGGAAAATTACCCATTAGTATCCCTGCTGGAGTGACAATCACTCTGAAGGATAATGTGGTTACCGTAAAGGGACCCAAAGGCGAAATGAGCCAATATGTGAATCCTGCTATCAATGTTACTATTGAAGACGGACACGTAACTTTAACAGAAAACGATAAAGAAATGCTTGATAACCCGAAGCAGAAACATGCTTTCCACGGTTTGTATCGTTCATTGGTTCACAACATGGTTGTGGGCGTATCTGAAGGTTACAAGAAAGAACTGGAACTTGTAGGTGTAGGTTATCGTGCTTCAAACCAAGGTAACATCATTGAGCTGGCTTTAGGTTATACACACAATATTTTCATTCAATTACCTGCTGAGGTAAAAGTTGAAACGAAGTCTGAAAGAAATAAGAATCCTCTTATTATATTGGAATCGTGTGACAAACAATTGCTTGGTCAAGTTTGCTCTAAAATACGTTCTTTCCGTAAGCCTGAACCATACAAGGGTAAAGGTATTAAGTTTGTTGGCGAAGTAATTCGTAGAAAGTCTGGTAAATCAGCCGGCGCTAAGTAATTCATATAAAATTAGATTATTATGACAACAAAAATAGAAAGACGAGTTAAGATCAAATATAGAGTACGCAACAAAATTTCAGGTACTACTGAATGTCCGCGTATGAGTGTATTTAGAAGTAACAAGCAAATTTATGTCCAGATTATCGATGATCTTTCTGGTAAGACACTGGCTGCTGCTTCTTCTTTAGGTTTGACTGAGAAAGTCGCTAAAAAAGAACAAGCTGCTAAAGTTGGTGAAATGATTGCTAAAAAGGCTCAGGAAGCAGGTATAACTACTGTTGTTTTCGACCGTAATGGTTACTTGTATCATGGGAGAGTAAAAGAAGTAGCTGATGCTGCTCGTAACGGTGGACTTAAATTTTAATCATTATGGCAGGAGTTAATAATAGAGTTAAGATTACTAACGATATAGAACTGAAAGATAGATTAGTTGCTATTAATCGTGTTACTAAAGTTACCAAAGGTGGTAGAACTTTTAGTTTCTCTGCAATCGTTGTTGTAGGTAACGAAGAAGGTATCATTGGTTGGGGACTTGGTAAAGCAGGTGAAGTAACAGCTGCTATCGCTAAAGGTGTTGAGTCAGCTAAAAAGAACCTGGTGAAAGTACCTATTTTAAAAGGTACTGTTCCTCATGAACAATCAGCTAGATTTGGTGGTGCTGAAGTATTCATCAAACCTGCATCTCACGGAACCGGTGTTGTAGCTGGTGGTGCTATGCGTGCTGTATTGGAAAGTGTTGGTGTTACTGACGTTTTGGCTAAATCTAAAGGTTCTTCGAATCCGCATAACCTTGTTAAAGCTACAATTGAAGCTTTGAGTGAAATGCGTGATGCAAGAATGGTTGCTCAGAACAGAGGTATTAGTGTTGAAAAAGTATTTAGAGGATAAGGAGGAGATATGTCAACTATAAAGATTAAACAAGTTAAAAGTAGAATTGGTGCTCCAGCTGATCAGAAAAGAACTCTTGACGCACTGGGACTTCGTAAACTGAACCGTGTGGTTGAACACGAAAGCACTCCTTCAATTCTTGGAATGGTAGATAAAGTAAAACACTTGGTTGCCATTGTTAAGTAATTATTTGTTGAATAATAAAACGAAATTACAATATGAACTTAAGTAATTTAAAACCTGCTGAGGGATCTACTAAGACAAGAAAAAGAATTGGACGTGGTGCTGGTTCTGGCTTAGGTGGTACTTCTACAAGAGGTCATAAAGGAGCTAAATCAAGATCTGGATACTCTAAGAAAATCGGTTTTGAAGGTGGTCAGATGCCTCTTCAACGTCGAGTTCCTAAATTTGGTTTCAAGAATATCAATCGTGTTGAATATAAAGCTATCAATCTGGATACTATCCAGAAACTTGCTGAAGCTAAGAGCTTGACAAAAGTTGGTGTAAACGACTTTATCGAAGCAGGATTTATTTCTTCAAATCAGTTGGTAAAAGTATTGGGTAACGGAACTCTGACTAACAAGCTGGAAGTAGAAGCTCATGCATTCTCTAAGACTGCAACTGCTGCTATCGAAGCTGCTGGTGGAACTGTAGTAAAACTCTGATTCAATGAGAAAAGCTATTGAAACATTAAAGAATATATGGAAGATTGAGGATCTGAGACAGCGGATCCTCATCACCATATTGTTCGTGGCAATTTACCGTTTCGGATCGTATGTCGTATTACCGGGTATCAATCCGGCGATGCTGGCGAAATTGCACGAACAAACAAGTGAAGGCCTTTTAGCCTTGTTAAATATGTTCTCTGGAGGAGCATTTTCTAATGCCTCTATTTTTGCATTAGGAATCATGCCTTATATCTCTGCATCTATCGTAATCCAGTTATTGGGAATCGCTGTACCGTATTTCCAGAAGTTGCAACGCGAAGGTGAGAGCGGCAGAAGAAAAATGAATCAATATACTCGTTACTTGACGATTGCTATATTGTTAGTTCAGGCCCCTTCTTATTTGCTCAATCTTAAAATGCAGGCTGGCCCTTCCTTAAATGCTTCATTAGATTGGACTCTGTTTATGGTTACCTCTACCATTATTTTGGCAGCAGGTAGTATGTTTATTTTGTGGCTTGGTGAAAGAATTACTGATAAAGGTATTGGTAACGGTATTTCATTTATCATCTTGATTGGTATTATCGCTCGTTTCCCTGATGCTTTGTTGCAAGAAGTTGTGTCCAGAGTAGCAAATAAGAGCGGTGGTCTGATTATGTTTATAATTGAAATCGTATTCTTATTATTAGTGATTGGCGCTGCTATTCTTTTGGTGCAAGGTACAAGAAAGATTCCTGTACAGTATGCAAAAAGAATCGTTGGTAACAAGCAATATGGTGGTGCTAGACAGTATATCCCTTTAAAGGTGAATGCTGCCGGTGTTATGCCTATCATCTTTGCTCAGGCAATCATGTTTATTCCAATTACATTTATCGGTTTTTCAAATGTAAATGATGCAGGCGGTTTCTTGCATGCGTTTACAGATCATACAAGTTTCTGGTATAATTTTGTCTTTGCGGTAATGATTATATTATTTACGTATTTCTATACTGCAATTACAATTAATCCGACTCAGATGGCTGAGGATATGAAGAGAAATAATGGTTTCATCCCTGGTATTAAACCGGGAAAGAAAACAGCAGAGTATATTGATGATATAATGTCTCGTATCACTTTGCCGGGTTCTTTCTTCTTGGCTTTAGTTGCTATTATGCCTGCTTTTGCCGGTGTATTCGGAGTGCAAGCAGGATTCGCTCAATTCTTCGGCGGTACATCTTTGTTAATTCTTGTAGGTGTTGTTCTTGATACCCTGCAACAGGTTGAAAGTCATTTGTTGATGAGACACTATGATGGTCTGTTGAAATCTGGTCGTATTAAAGGACGCGCTGGTGTAGCGGCATATTAATTCTTTAGATTAGAAATGATATTTCTTAAAACAGAAGATGAAATAGAATTGCTCCGTCAGAGTAACCTGCTTGTTGGTAAAACTCTTGCAGAGGTTGCCAAACTGGTGAAGCCTGGTGTAACTACACGTGAGTTGGATAAAGTTGCTGAAGAGTTCATTAGAGATCATGGGGCAACTCCAACTTTCAAAGGATTTCCGAATCAATATGGAGAACCATTTCCCGCATCTCTTTGTACTTCTGTCAACGAACAGGTGGTACATGGAATCCCAGGGGATATCGTACTGAAAGATGGTGATATCGTATCAGTGGATTGCGGAACTTACATGAATGGTTTCTGTGGTGATTCTGCTTATACTTTTTGTGTAGGAGAGGTAGACGAAGAGATTCGTAACTTGTTGAAGATAACTAAAGAAGCGTTATATATTGGCATCCAGAACGCAGTGCAAGGTAAAAGAATTGGTGATATCGGATATGCTATTCAGCAATATTGTGAGTCTCATTCTTATGGTGTAGTGCGTGAGTTTGTTGGCCATGGCATCGGTAAAGAGATGCACGAAGATCCTCAGGTTCCTAACTATGGTAAAAGAGGATATGGACCATTGATGAAAAGAGGCCTTTGCATAGCGATAGAGCCGATGATAACATTGGGAGACCGACAAGTGATAATGGAAAGTGACGGATGGACTGTGAGGACCAGAGATCGTAAATGTGCTGCACATTTTGAGCATACGATAGCTGTTGGAGCTGGTGAAGCTGATATTTTGTCTTCATTCAAATTCATAGAAGAAGTTTTAGGAGGTAAAGCAATATAATATGGCAAAGCAATCTGCAATAGAACAAGATGGAGTTATAGTTGAAGCATTGTCAAATGCAATGTTTCGTGTTGAATTAGAAAACGGACATGAGATTACCGCACATATTTCAGGCAAGATGAGGATGCATTACATCAAGATCCTGCCGGGAGATAAAGTGAGAGTCGAAATGTCTCCTTACGACTTATCGAAAGGAAGAATTGTGTTTAGATATAAATAAAATAAGATATGAAAGTAAGAGCATCATTAAAGAAACGCACGCCAGAATGTAAGATCGTTAGACGTAATGGCCGTTTGTATGTTATTAACAAGAAAAATCCTAAGTATAAACAACGTCAAGGATAATTTGTTATTTTTGCAAAAAAAATAATTTAGTATATGGCTATAAGAATAGTTGGTGTAGATTTACCTCAGAACAAAAGAGGTGAAATTGCGTTGACCTATGTATATGGAATAGGTCGCAGTAGTTCAGCAAAAATTTTAGATAAAGCTGGTGTAGATAAAGATCTGAAGGTTAAAGACTGGACAGATGATCAAGCTGCTAAGATTCGTGAGATTATCGGTGCAGAGTATAAAGTAGAAGGTGATCTTCGTTCTGAAATCCAATTGAACATTAAGCGATTAATGGATATTGGTTGCTATCGTGGTGTACGTCACCGTATTGGTCTGCCTGTTAGAGGTCAGAGCACTAAGAACAATGCACGTACTCGTAAGGGTAGAAAGAAAACCGTTGCTAATAAGAAAAAAGCTACTAAATAATAATTGTTGATATGGCAAAAAAAACAGTTGCAGCTAAAAAGAGAAATGTGAAAGTAGACGCTAATGGACAGTTGCATGTTCATTCATCTTTCAACAATATTATTGTTTCTCTTGCAAATAGTGAAGGGCAGATTATCTCTTGGTCATCTGCTGGTAAAATGGGATTTAGAGGTTCTAAAAAGAATACTCCTTATGCAGCTCAGATGGCTGCCCAGGATTGTGCAAAGATTGCATTCGATCTTGGCCTGAGAAAGGTAAAAGCATATGTGAAGGGTCCAGGTAACGGACGTGAGTCTGCTATTAGAACTATCCACGGTGCTGGTATCGAAGTTACTGAAATCATTGACGTGACTCCGCTTCCACATAATGGTTGTCGTCCTCCGAAAAGACGTAGAGTTTAATTTACCTTTAACTTACACAATGATCTTGATTTTGTTTTTGGATTACATTTAATTTCTCTCTGTAATCGCGGCTGCAACAAATTAAGTTCATGAATAAACAATTAAATATTTAAAAGAAATGGCTAGATATACTGGACCAAAATCGAGAATCGCCCGTAAATTCGGTGAAGGAATCTTTGGAGCTGACAAAGTTTTGTCAAAGAAGAACTATCCTCCCGGACAACATGGTAATTCAAGAAAAAGAAAAACTTCTGAATATGGTGTGCAACTTCGTGAAAAGCAGAAAGCTAAATACACCTATGGAGTTTTAGAAAAACAATTCCGCAATTTGTTTGAAAAAGCAGCTACTGCTAAAGGTATTACCGGTGAGGTACTCCTTCAATTGCTGGAAGGCCGTCTTGACAACGTAGTATTCCGTTTGGGAATTGCTCCTACACGTGCTGCTGCTCGTCAGTTGGTTAGTCACAAGCACATTACTGTAGATGGTGAAGTGGTAAACATCCCTTCATTTGCAGTAAAACCAGGACAATTGATTGGTGTTCGTGAAAGATCTAAATCTTTGGAAGTAATTGCTAATTCTCTTGCAGGTTTCAATCATAGCAAGTATGCTTGGTTGGAATGGGACGAAGCTTCTAAGGTTGGTAAAATGTTGCACATACCTGAAAGAGCAGACATTCCTGAGAACATTAAAGAACATTTGATCGTTGAATTGTATTCTAAATAATAATTAATTTCATGGCGATATTAGCATTTCAAAAACCTGATAAAGTATTAATGTTGGAGGCGGACTCCAGATTCGGTAAATTCGAATTCCGTCCGTTGGAACCGGGTTTTGGTATTACTGTAGGTAATGCATTACGCCGAATCCTTCTTTCTTCATTAGAGGGTTTTGCTATCACTACTATCAGAATCGATGGTGTGGAGCATGAATTTTCTAGTGTATCTGGAGTAAAAGAGGATGTTACCAACATTATCTTGAATCTGAAACAAGTGAGATTCAAGCAAGTAGTTGAAGAGTTCGAGAGCGAAAAAGTGAGCATCACTGTCGAGAATTCCAGTGAATTTAAAGCAGGTGACATAGGTAAGTATTTGACTGGATTTGAAGTGTTAAATCCGGAATTAGTTATTTGTCATTTAGATTCTAAGTCAACTATGCAGATTGATATTACAATTAACAAAGGCCGTGGTTATGTACCTGCTGATGAGAATCGCGAGTATTGCACGGATGTTAATGTAATTCCAATCGACTCTATTTATACACCGATACGTAATGTCAAGTATGCTGTAGAAAACTTCCGTGTAGAACAGAAGACTGACTACGAAAAGCTAGTACTTGAAATTAGTACCGACGGTTCTATACATCCGAAAGAAGCGCTGAAAGAAGCTGCAAAAATTCTGATTTATCACTTCATGTTGTTCTCTGACGAGAAGATCACGCTTGAAAGTAATGATACTGATGGCAATGAAGAGTTTGATGAAGAAGTATTGCACATGCGTCAGCTGTTGAAAACTAAACTCGTTGATATGGACTTGTCAGTTCGTGCCCTCAATTGCTTGAAGGCTGCTGACGTAGAAACTCTCGGCGACTTGGTACAATTCAACAAAACTGACCTGCTAAAATTCAGAAACTTCGGAAAGAAATCGCTTACCGAGCTTGATGATTTGCTGGAAAGTCTGAATCTGTCGTTTGGAACCGACATTTCTAAATATAAATTAGATAAAGAATAAAAAATGAGACATAATAAAAAATTCAATCATTTAGGTCGTACTGCTTCTCATAGAAGCGCTATGTTATCTAACATGGCTTGCTCTTTGATCAAGCACAAAAGAATCACTACGACTGTTGCAAAGGCGAAAGCTTTGAAAAAGTTTGTTGAGCCTTTGATTACTAAGTCTAAAGAAGATACTACGAACTCTCGTCGTGTTGTATTTAGCAACTTGCAAGATAAGATTGCAGTAACAGAGCTGTTCAAAGAAATCTCTGTTAAGATTGCTGATCGTCCGGGTGGTTATACTCGTATTATCAAGACTGGTAACCGTTTGGGTGACAATGCAGAAATGTGCTTCATCGAGTTGGTTGACTACAATGAAAACATGGCTAAGGAAAAAGTTGCTAAGAAAGCTACTCGTACTCGTCGTTCGAAGAAAGCTGCTGAAGCTACTCCTGCTGCTGTTGAAGCTCCTGCAACTGAAGCTCCTAAGGCTGAAGAACCAAAAGCTGAATCAGCTGAATAATTTTACAGTTATTCTTATAGATATAAAAAAGGCTACCCTCACAGGTAGCCTTTTTTGTTTGTCTGCCGTTTACTAATACTAAGATACATTAAAATATATCTTAATAGAACTTTTCATAGAGAGAATCTGTTATATTTGCAGGTGAATATGGCAAAATTTGTAAAGGTAATATTGTTTCTGTTGCTGACTGTTGCTTTTCATAGCATAGCAGGCAATGTTTCTACTGCGAAAGTGGTGGATGAACAGGAGCGTGCTATTACATATGCAATGAGACAGCATGGGGAAATCAGCGCACCGGATCTTCCTGGTAAGCCAGTGGCTGAACTGAACAACTTGCAAAGCCATCAGATATCTGTAACACGTATTCAACGTGTACAACTTGGAGAATATTTCTTTTCTTTAAAAAATGCGCTACAATGTTGTGCTGATCGTGATAATTCACTTTCACAACACTGGGGGCGGATTTATGGTACAACAACTTCCTATTATTGCCAGCCATCAAGTGAATACTATGTATATACTTTGAGGCGTATAATTATTTAGTAGTATATTTATTGGTATTGTTTATTTTGTGGTTACTGGTATCTTCTGTAATACCGGTGACTATATCCTTTTTATCTTTATATTTTTACTAATAATTTAAACTTTAAATATTATGGCAACTACTCAAACGATTGATGCTACTATCTTCGCATCTTCACACCCCGATATCGCAAAACGTACAAGTGTTTCAGGAGTTTTAATTTCTTCTGTAATGTTATTGGTCGGTATTTTAGCTTTTGCTTCTACTTTCGAATTGGAAGATAAGTCTTCTACGGTTAGTATGGCTTTGATGGTTCTGGGAACAGGTTTATTCCTTATGGGGATTTTCCGTCTCTTCTGGAAATCAAAAGAAGTTATTTATTTGCCAACCAAAAGTGTGGCTAAAGAGCATAGTATATTCTTTGATTTGAAACACATGGATGCTTTGAGGAATCTTGTGAATTCGGGTTCATTCTCTGCAGGTTCGAATATAAAGAGTGAGGCTAGTGGTAATATACGTATGGATGTGATACTTTCTGCTGATAAAAAGTTTGCAGCTGTACAGTTATTCCAGTTTATACCTTATACATATCAGCCAATAACATCAGTGCAGTATTTCACTGATGAACAAGCTTCAGCGGTAATAGCATTTCTGGCAAAAAGTAAAATGCAGTAAAAGTATATCTACAAAACCTGTTTAACTTTGTTTTTTCCGACACATTAAAACAGGTAGCTTGAAATTTTATATTCAGTTTGCTGCTACTAAATAAAGCAGGTTTTGGATGTTACTGCAATAGAAAACTTTGATTTTCATACAAGGATGGGGATTAGTCGTTAATGACGGCGATCCCCATTTCCTTCATTAAAAAGCAGGCATTCATATTTTGCGCAACTCCGTTTCTCATTTGGTAAGAGAAGGTGAGTTCGTTGTTCGTGATGTCAGCTTCGAAACAGTAATTCCGGATATTTTGTGGGAAAGAGTCCACTAAAGTTCCTAGCAACAAGTCATGAGTGGCGATGATGCCATTGGTGTTCATGTGCATGAATTGTTTGATGAGGGCGAAAGAACCTTTCTGTTTATCCATAGAGTTTGTACCTTTCAATATTTCATCAAGGATGATGAAAAGTTCTTCTCCTGCTTCAAGCTTGTCTATGATTAATTTAAGTCGCTTGAGTTCGGCAAAGAAATAAGATTCGTTGTCGGCTAAGGAGTCACTGGTTCGAAGGCTGGTGACGAGGCGAGCCGGATATATTTCCATCCGCTTTGCCCAAACGGGAGCCCCTATACATGCTAGTAGATAATTCACTCCTACAGTACGTAAATACGTGCTTTTTCCTGCCATATTGGCTCCTGTGATAATAATAAAGAAAGGACGTCTTTCAATGTCTATTCCGTTGCGTACACATTTGTTGCGATCCATTAAAGGATGCCCCAAAGCTTCAGCCTGCAGATGGAAAGATTGAGCAGCAATGGTAGGATAGATGTAATCCGGATGATTATATGCGAATGTTGCCAGAGAACAATAAGCGTCAATTTCTCCGATGGTTTCTATCC
This sequence comes from Bacteroides sp. LFL-34, assembly GCF_027257075.1. NCBI lineage: Bacteria > Pseudomonadati > Bacteroidota > Bacteroidia > Bacteroidales > Bacteroidaceae > Bacteroides > Bacteroides sp. LFL-34. Next base: position 65,911 of record NZ_JAPQKZ010000032.1, read on the forward strand.
AGCGGGGAAGGTCAGATGCGTGGATTTCTTTCCACTTCTCGATTCGTATCACTTGGCGCAGCTCCCAGAATATCAGTCCATTGAGTATCGTGCTTATTAGCAGATTGCTTCGTTGATCGAGCGCGTTCATCAGTTTTGAAAGCTGGCGTACTGCTTGAGAAGCGGTTTGATTCTGACTTGTAAGTTCCGTTTTTAACTTTTGCAGTATATGACTTTGCATTTCTTTCTGTTCAGTGAGAAGAATCTGGTCAGCGTATGTCGAAAGAATTTGTAGCTTTTCTCCGTAGGTCGTTTGTAGTTTAGTGATTCCTTTAGAAAAAATAGTGCTGAATAATACAAAGCCAACAAACACTCCTCCTGCAATACTGGCCGAGATAATACCTAAAATGGCTAGACCTATACATAAGAAATTAATGATCGTTACCGCTGTCGGGAGGATGCGTAGAAGCGTACGCTTCCGATAATAACTTGGACTGTTTGCCCATTCTTTGATTTCGGTGGTATCGGCAGGTTTTCCTTTATAGAGTAAGCCGAGCAAGCGGATTTGTTGGCGATATTCTAGGTCTGTGGACAATTCATGTATAGCTTCCTGGCGATGTTCAATAGCTTCTTTGTTTTCCAGATGTGCATTGAACCAGCTTGCAAGATGCTGTTTGCCAATAGGCGTTGCAGTGCGGTTGATGTATTGGAAAAGAGAATGTTCGCCAAATACGTCTAAATCAAGAGTGTAGAGATGAGATGGATTAACAAATTCTTTTCCATCATCAAAATCAGAAAAGTCATATTGCATGGCGCGTAGCTCCTGCTCATTGATTTCTATTTTCTTTTTCAGAAAGTCTTTTCGGTAGAACCAGAAATTATGGCGTTTTACCAGCCAGATGAATAAGATAAAAGGTAAGATAGCGAAAGCAGAGAGACATAGCCACCCATCAGACCAAAAGATAATAGCATTTGCTACAGCTCCTACGAATAAGATCAGGCGGAGAAGACTGATATAATAGATACGTTTCCGTGCATTCTGTAACTCCAGTTCTGTTTTCTGAATGATTTGCTGATATGTAGTAATGATCTGTTCTTGTTTTTCCATGACAAATTTAATTCTTTTCCACAAAGGTAATATAATTCATGACGGTCGGGATAAGAGCTTGTTTTTGTCGAGAGCAGATTTACTGTTTATTAACGGAAGATAGAAAGGAATAACAAGCTCATATTATGACTTGTTTGGATAATGCCTTTATTAGCTGTAAGGAATGGGGTATATAAGTTCTGTTTCCGTTTAATAAGAGTAGGGGGCATTTCCTGATAGCAGCTTTTTTTCAATATTTCTTTTCTCATTCTTGCATTTATCCGCTAAAATTTATAACTTTCCACTCGAAAAGGCGTTAGACAGGAAAGGAGGATGCTTATGAAGAAAGGATGTATCTTATGTTTGCTGATAAGCGTGATTAGCCTTCCGTTAATTGCGCAGAATATTATTTATTCCAACCTGAAAGAGTTGCTGGCTCAACATGGTGATACCACAGCCGTGTTGCGTGTAGAAAAACGTTCCAGAAATCAGATTGTATTGACAGGAGGGGCTGATTACCGGATAACGGCCGGTGATGACGAGTTGATGTGTCGACGCTTGAAGAAGCGTTGTTTTGCCGTGCGTGACGAAAAAGGAGATTTATATTTGAATTGTCGTAAGTTGCGCTATAAAAAGTTACGCTTTGGAGCATGGTATGCCCCTGCCGTTCAATTGGGTAAAAATATCTATTTTTGTGCCATGCCTCTAGGCTCGGTTATCGGAGGAAACTTTGTAGAAGAGGATGACGTAAAACTGGGAGGGAATATTGGCGATGCTCTTGCCGCTTCAAGTTTGGTTACGAAACGCGTCTGTTATGAGCTAAATGGTGAAACAGGAAAAGTCGATTTTCTAGGAAAAGATAAAATGCTTCAATTATTGGAGAATTATCCGGAACTGAAACAGGCATATTTGAAAGATGATAGTCAGGAGGCGAAGCATACCTTTAAATATTTGTTGGAGTTGCGGAATAAACAAAAAAAGTAATTTTGTCGATCTCTGTTGGTATAGCAGAGAAAGAGTATGTTCATAATACAATCATGGTCATAGTGATATGATTAGGGTGCGGATTATGCAAATAACACAGAACTCATGGCTTTGATTTAATGGAAAAATCCGCTATCCATTTTAATAAAAGCCCTATTAGTCCGTTTGGATAAAAGACCTGCATTTGTATCTGTATAAAAGCATAAGAGACTCCTGACATTGCCTGTATCTTACCATTCTATTAAGCAGTAAATGTAATAATGCCTTTCTGATAATAAATCTGTTATTTCTCTTGTCTTTTATCTTCTTTTTTTCTATATTGCGAAGAGTTATAAGACTGTATTGCTTACAGTTTGTAATCCTTAATTCTGTTTATTATGAGAATAACTCTTGGCAACACGCTACCTCCTTATCCGGATTTTGTAGAAGGTATCCGGAGAGCTCCCGACCGTGGTTATACACTTACCCCGGCGCAGACCATCACAGCTTTAAAAAACGCTTTGCGTTATATTCCCTCCGAGTGGCACGAACAACTGGCTCCTGAATTTATGGAAGAACTACGCACTCGCGGGCGGATTTACGGATACCGTTTCCGTCCTGCCGGAGACTTGAAAGCAAAGCCGATTGATGAATATCAGGGGCAATGTATTGAAGGCAAAGCCTTTCAGGTAATGATTGACAATAACCTTTGCTTCGATATAGCCTTATATCCCTACGAACTTGTTACTTATGGTGAAACCGGGCAAGTTTGCCAAAATTGGATGCAATATCGACTGATTAAGCAATATCTGGAAGAACTTACCCAGGAACAGACACTGGTTATTGAATCCGGACATCCATTGGGGCTTTTCCGCTCCCGTCCCGATGCTCCCCGCGTTATAATTACCAATTCGATGATGATCGGACAATTCGACAATCAACATGATTGGCATATTGCCGCCCAGATGGGAGTTGCCAATTACGGACAGATGACAGCTGGTGGTTGGATGTATATCGGTCCTCAAGGCATTGTGCATGGCACTTTCAACACCCTCCTGAATGCCGGACGATTGAAACTCGGAATTCCACAAGACCAAGATTTGCGGGGACACTTATTTATTTCTTCCGGTTTGGGAGGAATGAGTGGTGCACAACCTAAAGCAGCCGAAATAGCAGGAGCAGTCTCCATCATAGCCGAAGTAGATCGTTCACGCATTGAAACACGCTACCGCCAGGGATGGGTAGGGCATGTGACTGCAGATATCATAGAAGCATACCGGATGGCAACTGAAGCAATGCGACGTCGTGAACCTTGTTCCATTGCCTATCATGGAAATATAGTAGACCTGCTCGAATATGCCGAGCGCGAAAAGATTTTGATCGAACTATTATCCGATCAAACCTCCTGTCACGCCGTTTACGAAGGCGGATACTGCCCAGCCGGACTGACTTTCGAGGAACGCACACGCCTTCTTCACGAATCGCCGGAGCAATTCCGTCACTTGGTAGACATATCTCTGCGCCGTCATTTCGAAGTCATCAAGAAATTGGTAGCCCGCGGAACTTATTTCTTTGATTATGGAAATTCTTTTATGAAAGCCATATACGATGCCGGAGTAAAAGAAATCTCCTATAATGGTGTTGATGAAAAAGACGGATTTATCTGGCCAAGTTATGTCGAGGATATTATGGGACCCCAACTCTTTGACTACGGCTACGGTCCGTTCAGATGGGTTTGCTTGAGTGGCAAACACGAAGATCTGATAAAAACAGACCATGCGGCTATGGAATGTATCGACGTCAACCGGCGCGGACAGGATCTTGACAACTACAATTGGATACATAATGCAGAAAAGAATCAGCTCGTGGTGGGTACACAGGCACGTATTCTGTATCAGGATGCAGTTGGGAGAATGAACATTGCCCTCCGTTTCAATGAGATGGTTCGCCGGGGTGAAGTAGGCCCTATTATGCTGGGACGAGACCATCACGACGTAAGCGGTACGGATTCTCCTTTCCGGGAGACGTCGAATATCAAAGACGGAAGTAATGTGATGGCAGATATGGCTGTGCAATGTTTTGCCGGAAATTGTGCCCGTGGAATGAGTCTGGTAGCCTTACACAATGGAGGTGGCGTCGGCATTGGTAAAGCAATCAATGGCGGTTTTGGTATGGTATGCGACGGTAGCGAACGGGTAGATGAAATACTTCGTTCGGCAATGCTTTGGGACGTAATGGGAGGAGTAGCCCGCCGTTCGTGGGCGCGTAATCCGCATGCGATGGAAACGAGTGAGGCATTTAATGAGTCCCATGCTGGAGATTATCAGATAACAATGCCGTATGTGGCGGACGAAGAATTAATAAAGAAGATGGTTACATCTATTGTGGGAAAGTAGTCTCACAATATAAGAGAAAACATTCCCATAATATGAGGGAGTAAATTCCCACAATATATGGAACAGTTTAAACATGCGGTTATTTTGAATAAACCATGTGGCTATTTGATGTAAAACATATAGTTATTCAGTAAAGTATAACCTCTATAATAATAGATATTTGGTATGAGTTGGAATAAGATTATTGAATGCGTCCCCAATTTTAGCGAGGGACGTGATTTGGAGAAAATAGATCAGATAGTAGCCCCTTTCCGTGCTAAAGCCGGAGTAAAACTGCTTGATTATAGTAATGATGAAGACCATAATCGTCTGGTCGTCACACTTGTGGGAGAACCGGAAGCACTGTATGAAGCAATAGTTGAAGCCGTCGGTGCAGCTGTCTGTTTGATCGACCTGAATCAGCACACCGGGCAACATCCTCGTATGGGAGCGGTAGATGTGATCCCTTTCATCCCGATTAAGAATACCAGTATGGAAGAAGCCATCGAACTCTCTAAAAAAGTAGCAGCGAAAGTTGCGGAGCTATATAATCTTCCCGTCTTCCTGTATGAAAAGTCCGCTACTGCGCCACATCGGGAAAATCTCGCCTCCGTTCGTAAAGGTGAATTTGAAGGAATGGCCGAAAAGATCAAACTACCCGAATGGCAACCTGACTTCGGACCTGCTGAACGACATCCGACCGCAGGTACCGTAGCAATCGGAGCCCGTATGCCACTCGTAGCCTACAATATTAATCTAAGTACAGATAATCTGGAGATAGCCACTAAGATTGCGAAAAGTATCCGCCATATCAATGGAGGACTTCGTTATGTAAAAGCAATGGGGGTGGAACTGAAAGAGCGAAACATTACCCAAGTATCCATTAACATGACCGACTATACCCGTACCGCACTTTACCGTGCCTTCGAATTAGTACGTATCGAAGCCCGTCGTTACGGTGTTACGATTGTAGGTAGCGAAATAATCGGCCTTGTACCGATGGAAGCTTTGATTGATACCGCTTCCTACTATCTCGGACTCGAAAACTTTACCATGCAGCAAGTTCTCGAAGCTCGTATCATGGAATAGTCAATAAGAAAATAAAATGAATCACAATTGCTTTATGGCAAACATCATTCTAAAAAACGTGCTATTCATATCTCCATTTATTATATGAACTAATTATGATGAACTATTTATGAGTGAAAACCTAATCATATTTAACGCCCGTATCGTAACCCCCATCGGCTTTTCCGCCCGTAAAGGAGAGGAAATGTCTCAACTGCAAATCATAGAAAACGGAACCGTGGAAGTGACCAAAGGAATCATTACTTACGTTGGTGAAAACCGTGGTGAAGACCGGGATGGTTACTACCAGCACTATTGGCATTATAACGCTCGCGGACATTGCCTTTTACCCGGTTTCGTCGATTCCCATACCCATTTTGTATTTGGTGGAGAACGTTCCGAAGAATTCTCCTGGCGTCTGAAAGGCGAAAGCTATATGTCAATCATGGAGCGGGGAGGGGGAATTGCAAGTACCGTAAAAGCCACCCGGCAAATGAACTACCTTAAACTTCGTTCAGCCGCCGAAAGCTTCCTGAAGAAGATGAGTACTATGGGAGTAACCACCGTAGAAGGTAAAAGTGGCTATGGCCTGGACCGGGACACAGAATTACTACAACTAAAAGTAATGCGCAGCCTGAATAACGCTGAGCATAAACGCGTCGATATAGTCTCCACTTTCCTCGGCGCCCATGCCCTTCCCGAAGAATATGCAGGGAGAAGCGACGAATACATCGACTTCCTGATTCGTGAAATGCTTCCCCTTATCCATTCCGGTAAGTGGGCAGAATGTTGTGATGTCTTTTGCGAACAAGGTGTTTTTTCTATCGAACAATCCCGTCGCCTGCTTCAGGCAGCCAAGGAGCACGGTTTCATATTGAAACTCCATGCTGATGAAATCGTCTCCCTCGGTGGGGCCGAACTGGCAGCCGAACTGGGAGCACTATCTGCTGACCACCTCCTGCATGCTTCCGATGCCGGCATCCGTGCAATGGCTGATGCCGGAGTTGTGGCTACCCTGTTGCCTTTGACAGCTTTTGCCCTGAAAGAACCCTACGCACGAGGTCGTGAAATGATTGACGCCGGTTGTGCTGTGGCACTCGCTACCGACCTGAATCCCGGCAGTTGTTTCTCCGGTTCCATCCCGCTGACCATTGCTTTGGCCTGCATCTATATGCAAATGAGCATCGAAGAAACCATCACCGCCCTGACCCTGAACGGAGCCGCCGCCCTTCAACGAGCCGACCGTATTGGAAGTATCGAAGTTGGCAAACAAGGCGATTTCATCATTCTCAATTCCGACAACTATCATATTCTACCTTATTATATAGGCATGAACTGTGTAATCATGACTATTAAAGGCGGCATGTTATATCCCGTCGCTTAATAGTTACCCCACTCATTCATTAATCACTTAAAACTGAATACCATGTTAGCAGATTTAACCGTAAAAGATTTCTTAGATAAAGTAGCTTGCAGTGACCCTGTGCCCGGTGGTGGCAGTATTGCCGCTTTGAATGGAGCACTGGCTTCCGCGCTTTCCACGATGGTGGCACGGCTCACCGTAGGAAAAAAAGGATACGAAGCCAGTGAAGAAGTAATGCAACACGCACAAACAATCACACTCCGCTTACTGGACGAATTTATTGCACTTATTGATAAAGATTCCGCTGCCTACAACGAAGTCTTTGCCTGCTTCAAACTTCCTAAAACAACCGACGAAGAGAAAGCTGTCCGAAGTGCCGCCATTCAGGAAGCAACCAAACAAGCTGCCCTCGTCCCGTTAGAAGTAGCCCGCAAAGCACTGGATATGATGTCCGTCATAGCAGATGTTGCCCGTTTGGGTAACCGTAATGCCGTCACAGACGCCTGTGTAGCCATGATGTCTGCCCGTTCCGCCGTATTGGGAGCCTTGCTGAATGTTCGTATTAACCTCGGTTCGCTCAAAGACAGAGATTTTGTCCTCCAGCTGCAAACCGAAGCCGATGCCATCGAGCAAACCGCCTGTCAGAGAGAAAAAGAATTGTTGGATGCCGTAAATCAAGACCTGCGCGTATGAGTAAGAATGTATACCATATCGGTTCCGGAGCACTGACCTTCGAAATCATCGAACGAATTATAAACGAAAACCTGAAACTGGAACTAGCCCCCGAAGCCAAGTTACGCATCCAGAAATGCCGTGACTACCTCGACCAAAAAATAGCTTCTTCCGAAGAACCATTATACGGCATAACAACAGGTTTCGGCTCTCTATGCACTAAAAATATATCTCCCGATGAACTGGGAACCCTCCAGGAGAACTTGATAAAAAGCCATGCTTGCAGCGTAGGCGAAGAAATCCGCCCCGTCATCATCAAACTGATGATGCTTCTCAAAGCCCACGCCCTCTCATTGGGACATAGCGGCGTACAAGTTATCACCGTGCAACGCATCCTCGATTTTTTCAATAATGACGTCATGCCAATTGTCTACGACCGCGGTTCCCTTGGAGCCTCCGGCGACCTGGCACCGCTCGCCAATCTTTTCCTTCCTCTGATAGGTGTCGGTGATGTTTACTATAAAGGAAAAAAGTGCGAAGCCATCAGCGTACTCGACGAGTTTGGCTGGGAACCGGTCAAACTAATGAGCAAAGAAGGACTAGCCCTGCTGAACGGCACCCAATTTATGAGTGCCAACGGTGTGTTTGCTATGCTCAAAGCCTTTCGCCTCTCGAAAAAGGCCGACCTGATAGCCGCCCTTTCCCTCGAAGCCTTTGACGGCCGTATCGACCCGTTTATGGACTGCATCCAGCAAATCCGTCCCCATCAGGGACAGATTGAGACAGGCGAAGCCTTCCGCAAACTACTGGCAGGCAGCGAACTAATCGAACGCCACAAGGAACATGTGCAAGATCCCTATTCCTTCCGCTGCATCCCACAAGTACATGGCGCCACCAAAGATGCCATCCGCTACGTTGCCTCCGTACTGCTGACCGAAATCAATTCCGTCACGGACAACCCCACCATCTTCCCCGATGAAGACCGGATCATCTCCGGTGGAAACTTTCACGGGCAACCGCTTGCCATCTCTTATGACTTCCTCGCCATCGCCCTGGCCGAATTGGGAAATATCTCCGAACGCCGTGTCTCCCAACTGATTATGGGACTCCGTGGACTACCTGAATTTCTCGTAGCCAACCCCGGTCTGAACTCCGGCTTCATGATTCCCCAGTATGCCGCCGCCTCCATGGTCAGCCAGAATAAAATGTACTGCTATGCAGCTTCTAGCGATTCCATAGTCTCCTCCAACGGACAGGAAGACCATGTAAGCATGGGTGCCAATGCCGCCACCAAACTCTATAAAGTGATGGACAACCTGGAACATATCCTTGCCATCGAACTGATGAACGCCGCACAAGGCATCGACTTCCGCCGCCCGCAGAAAACCTCTCCCGTTCTTGAGCGTTTCCTCCATGCCTATCGGAAAGAAGTGCCTTTTGTAAAAGATGACATTGTGATGTACAAGGAAATACATAAAACAGTCGCCTTCCTGAAGAGGACACAGATTGAATACTGACAATAAATTGACCCTTTTTTGCTTTTCGTTAATAATGGTGACTGTTATTGCCGGGTAAGTGTCGATTCTTATCGATATTTATCCGGCATTTATTGGCTCCCATCTCTTCTATTAGCGATAAAACTTTACTTCCTATATTCCCTCCTTTTACCTTTCCTTTGTGTTTGTTCCAAATTTCCTATTAACACTTGTTTTCATTTCACTCTATTGAATGATAATAAATCCCAAATGGACTATAAATAGCTGGAAACTTAATTTGTTAATTGAGTTTTCTATATATCTTTGTTCCGTTTTTCCTTTGGAAATGAAGAGAAAACGAAAACTGCATTTTAATAAAATAGAAAAACGGATGATGACAGAGCATGGAAAGGACGCTTCCCAACGGGTAGAGTTAAGAGAACGGATCATAACGGCGGCAACAGAAGCTTTTACTTCAAAAGGCATCAAGAGTATTACAATGGATGACATTGCAGCAGCATTAGGAATTTCCAAACGTACGCTCTACGAAGTCTTTTCGGATAAAGAATCGTTGTTGAAAGAATGCATACTGAAGGCACAGGCAGACAGAGACAAGTATTTGCAGAAAGTCTTTGAACAGTCGCACAATGTGTTGGAAGTGATACTTGCAGTCTTTCAGAAAAGCATTGAGATGTTTCATCAGACGAACAAACGCTTTTTTGAAGACATTAAGAAATATCCCAAAGTATATGAGATGATGAAGAATCGGCAGGACAGCGATTCGCAGAAAACGATGTCCTTCTTCAAGACGGGAGTAGAGCAGGGTATCTTTCGTCCGGATGTGAACTTCGCTATCGTTAATTTGCTGGTACGAGAGCAGTTTGACGTACTTCTGAATACGGATATCTGCAATGAATATCCTTTCATTGAAGTGTACGAATCCATCATGTTTACTTATATACGCGGCATCTCCACCGAAAAAGGAGCAAAGGTACTGGAAGACTTTATACAAGAATATCGTAAGAACCGCATCGCAGATTAGAGCAAGAGTGAGGTTTTATTGACAAACAAGTAAGATTAAATTAGAAATTCAGTTTATGAACAAGATGAAAAGATTGGCAGGTAAGAAGATTCTTCTGGTAGCTGTGGCACTCTGTGCATTTGGTTTTGCAAAGGCGCAGGACACACAGGCGGAGAAGAATATACTAACCTTAACCTTAGACAAAGCCCTGGAAATTGCATTGGATGAGAATCCGACAATAAAAGTGGCAGAAGAAGAAGTTGCATTAAAGAAAGTTGCCAGCAAAGAAGCCTGGCAAAGTCTGTTGCCGGAGGCCAGCATTGCCGGTTCCTTAGACCATACAATTAAAGCGGCTGAAATGAAATTGAACGATATGTCGTTCAAGATGGGGCAAGACGGTTCGAACACCGCCAATGCCGGGTTGAGTATTAACCTGCCACTCTTTGTGCCGGGTGTTTACCGTGCTATGTCGATGACAAAGACGGATATTGAACTGGCAGTAGAGAAGTCACGTGCTTCCAAACTGGATCTGGTGAATCAGGTAAGCAAGGCTTATTATCAGTTAATGCTTGCACAGGATAGCTATGAAGTGCTTCAAGGCAGCTATAAACTGGCAGAAGATAATTACAATGTAGTGAATGCCAAATATCAGCAGGGAACTGTGAGCGAATATGACAAGATCAGTGCGGAAGTACAGATGCGCAGCATTAAGCCGAACCTGATTGCGGCAGCCAATGCGGTGACTTTGGCTAAATTACAGTTAAAAGTTCTGATGGGCATCACTGCCGATGTGGAGATAAAGATTAATGATAATCTGACCAACTATGAGACGACCATGTTTGCCAATCAGTTGAAAGAAGAGAATGTGAATCTGAACAACAATACCACCATGAAGCAGTTGGACTTGAACATGAAGTTGCTCGAAAAGAATGTAAAGTCTTTAAAGACGAACTTTATGCCGACTCTTTCCATGAGCTTCTCCTATCAATATCAGTCATTGTATAATCCGAATATCAATTTCTTCGATTATAACTGGAGCAACAGTTCCAGCCTGATGTTCAATATCAGCATACCTTTATATAAGGCAAGCAATTTTACGAAAGTGAAATCTGCCCGTATCCAGATGCGCCAGCTCGATTGGAATCGTATCGATACGGAAAGACAGTTGAATATGCAGATTGTCAGTTGTCGCAATAATATGAGTGCCAGCACAGAGCAGGTAGTCAGCAACAAGGAAAATGTGATGCAGGCAAAGAAAGCGGTGGTGATTGCCGAAAAACGTTATGATGTAGGTAAGGGCACGGTGCTCGAACTGAACAGTTCCCAAGTGTCACTGACACAGGCGCAACTCACCTACAATCAGTCCATATACGATTACCTGGTTGCTAAGGCAGACCTCGATCAGGTTCTGGGAAAAGAATAAAGATAGACAACTAAAAAATTACAAGTAAGGAATATGAAAAGAAGTATCCAATTGGTAGCCCTGCTGTTAACTGTGTTTATGGGCTCATGTACAGGTGGAAAAGACAAAGCTGCTGCGGAACATGTGGACGCAAAGCCTATTGTGAAGCTGGCAGACGTAAAAGCCCGCCCCGTAGATCAAATACAGGATTACACAGCAACGGTGGAAGCCGAAGTAAAGAATAATATTGCGCCTTCGTCTCCCGTACGTATCGATCAGATTTTCGTAGAAGTGGGCGACCGCGTATCCAAAGGACAGAAACTTGTGCAGATGGATGCAGCCAACCTGAAACAGACGAAGCTGCAACTAGATAATCAGGAAATAGAGTTCAGCCGTATCGACGAACTATATAAAGTGGGCGGTGCGTCCAAATCAGAATGGGATGCTTCGAAGATGCAACTCGATGTGAAGAAAACCGCTTATAAGAATTTGCTGGAGAATACCTCTTTGCAAAGCCCTATCAATGGTGTAGTGACTGCACGCAACTATGATAACGGCGATATGTACAGTGGTGGAGAACCGGTTCTGGTAGTAGAGCAGATCACTCCGGTGAAGCTCCTGATTAACGTGTCCGAAACCTACTTCACGAAAGTGAAAAAAGGTACCCCTGTCGATGTGAAACTCGATGTATATGGCGATGAAGTATTTACAGGAACCATCAATCTGATTTACCCGACTATAGATGCTACTACCCGTACATTCCAGGTAGAGATCAGACTGGATAATAAAGACCAGCGTGTGCGTCCGGGAATGTTTGCCCGTGCGACATTGAACTTCGGTACAGCAGAAAACGTAGTTGTTCCTGATTTGGCTATCGTTAAGCAGGCAGGTTCCGGCGACCGTTATGTATTCGTTTATAAAGACGGTAAAGTATCTTATAATAAGGTTGAACTGGGTAGACGCATGGGTACGGAGTACGAGTTGAAATCCGGTGTGCCCGATAACTCACAGGTTGTAGTTGCCGGACAGTCACGTTTGGTGAACGGTATGGAAGTAGAGGTGGAAGCCTCTTCCCAACTTTCTTCCAAATGAGAGATGTACAGTACCTTTCTCCCAATGCTTTTATTAATTAACCTGATTTCAAAACGATCTTCCGGCTTCCTCTTCTTGGGAGAGGAGTGGGGAGAGGCTTTTAAATAAAACAACATGAGTTTATACGAAGGTGCGGTTAAGAAACCGATTATGACCTCCCTCTGCTTTCTGGCAGTGGTGATTTTTGGTCTTTTCTCTTTGTCCAAGTTACCTATCGACTTGTATCCGGACATTGACACGAATACAATCATGGTAATGACCGCTTATCCCGGAGCAAGTGCTTCGGATATAGAAAATAATGTGACTCGTCCGCTCGAAAATACGTTGAATGCGGTGAGTAACCTGAAACATATTACCTCCCGTTCTTCCGAGAATATGTCATTGATTACATTGGAGTTCGAGTTTGGTAACGATATTGACGTGCTGACCAATGATGTGCGCGATAAACTCGACATGGTAAGCTCACAGCTTCCCGATGATGTCGAGAATCCGATCATCTTCAAATTTAGTACGGACATGATTCCGATCGTGTTGCTTTCCGTACAGGCCAATGAGAGTCAGTCAGCGCTTTATAAGATATTGGACGACCGTGTGGTAAATCCGCTGGCACGTATTCCGGGAGTCGGAACCGTCTCCATCAGTGGTGCACCGCAACGTGAGATTCAGGTATATTGCGACCCCAACAAACTGGAAGCCTATCACCTGACTATTGAAACAATCAGCTCCATTATCGGAGCCGAGAATAAGAACATTCCCGGTGGTAACTTCGATATTGGTAGCGAAACCTATGCACTGCGTGTAGAAGGTGAGTTTGATGATTCCCGTCAGTTGGCAGATGTAGTGGTGGGTACACACAATGGGGCGAATGTCTTTTTGCGTGATGTAGCCCGTATTGTCGATACCGTGGAAGAACGTGCACAGGAAACCTATAATAATGGTGTGCAAGGTGCTATGATTGTAGTTCAGAAACAGTCGGGAGCCAATTCGGTAGAAATCTCCAAGAAAGTGGCCGACGCGCTGCCGAGGCTTCAAAAGAACCTGCCGAGCGACGTGAAGATTGGTGTCATTGTCGATACCTCGGACAACATTTTGAACACCATCGACAGTTTGACGGAAACCGTTGTTTATGCCTTGCTCTTTGTTGTCATCGTCGTGTTCCTCTTCCTGGGACGTTGGCGTGCGACGCTGATTATCTGTATCACTATTCCGCTTTCGTTGATTGCTTCGTTCATTTACTTGGCGATTAGTGGAAATACGATTAATATTATTTCGCTTTCGTCACTTTCTATTGCTATCGGTATGGTGGTGGATGATGCGATTGTGGTACTTGAAAACGTAACGACCCATATCGAGCGTGGCTCCGATCCGAAACAGGCAGCCGTGCACGGAACAAATGAGGTGGCAATCTCTGTAATTGCTTCTACGTTGACCATGATTGCCGTGTTCTTCCCGTTGACGATGGTAAGCGGTATGTCCGGTGTGCTTTTCAAACAGTTGGGTTGGATGATGTGTGCCATCATGTTTATTTCTACGGTCGCCGCACTATCTTTGACTCCGATGCTCTGTTCTCAGTTACTTCGCTTGCAGAAGAAACCATCGAAAATGTTCAAGCTCTTCTTTACTCCGATTGAGAAAGCGCTCGACGGACTTGATACTTGGTATGCGAAGATGTTGAACTGGGCTGTACGTCATCGTCCGATTGTGATTGTGGGATGTATTGCTTTCTTCGTTGTCAGTTTGCTGTGTGCAAAGGGCATCGGTACGGAGTTCTTCCCGGCACAGGATAATGCCCGTATTGCCGTACAGTTGGAACTTCCAATCGGTACACGAAAAGAGATAGCGCAGGAATTATCTCAGAAGTTAACCAACCAATGGCTGACGAAGTATAAAGACATAATGAAAGTCTGTAACTATACAGTCGGTCAGGCTGATTCTGACAACACTTGGGCATCCATGCAGGACAATGGCTCACATATAATCTCGTTCAACATCAGTTTGGTAGACCCGGGTGATCGTGACATCACTTTGGAAGCAGTCTGTGATGAGATGCGTGAAGATTTGAAAGCCTATCCGGAATTCAGTAAAGCACAGGTAATCCTCGGAGGTAGTAACACGGGTATGTCCGCGCAGGCAAGTGCCGACTTTGAGGTTTACGGATACGATATGACAGTAACCGATAGCGTAGCAGCCCGTCTGAAACGTGAATTATTGAAAGTAAAAGGCGTGACCGAGGTAAATATCAGCCGTAGTGACTACCAACCGGAATACCAGGTAGACTTCGACCGTGAAAAACTGGCGATGCATGGCTTGAATCTTTCAACTGCTGGTAACTATCTGCGTAACCGTGTCAATGGTGCGGTAGCATCTAAATATCGTGAGGACGGAGATGAATATGATATCAAAGTGCGTTACGCACCTGAATACCGTACAAGCCTGGAGAGTCTCGAAAATATCCTCATTTACAATGCACAGGGACAATCCGTTCGTGTGAAAGACGTCGGAAAGGTAGTCGAACGTTTTGCACCTCCTACCATCGAACGTAAAGACCGCGAACGTATCGTGACCGTTTCCGCTGTAATCTCCGGAGCTCCGCTGGGCGACGTAGTGGCTGCCGGAAATAAGGTGATAGATAAAATGGATCTTCCGGGAGAAGTCACCATCCAGATTTCCGGTTCGTACGAAGATCAGCAGGATTCATTCCGCGATTTGGGAACACTTGCCATCCTGATTGTTGTTCTGGTATTTATCGTGATGGCAGCGCAGTTCGAGTCACTGACTTATCCGTTTATCATCATGTTCTCCCTGCCGTTTGCGTTTAGTGGTGTCTTGATGGCGCTATTCTTTACGAACAGCACATTGAGTGTCATGAGTTTATTGGGAGGTATCATGTTGATTGGTATTGTGGTGAAGAACGGTATTGTGCTTATTGACTACATTACCCTTTGTCGAGAACGTGGATTGGCTGTTTTGAACTCTGTGGTAACAGCAGGTAAGAGCCGTCTTCGTCCGGTACTGATGACCACCGCTACTACCGTTCTCGGTATGATTCCGATGGCTATCGGTGGCGGTCAAGGTTCGGAAATGTGGAGTCCGATGGCAATTGCCGTAATCGGTGGTTTGACGATATCTACTGTTTTGACATTGATTTTGATTCCTACTCTATATTGTGTATTCGCGGGAACTGGTATCAAGAACCGTCGTCGTAAACTCCGCCGTCAACGTGAATTGGACGTTTATTTCCAGGCGAATAAAGATAACATTATTAAGAAATAACAGAAAAGAAATATGAAATCAGTATTGATAACATTCGACCAGGCTTATTACGAACGAATCATGGCGTTGCTCGACCGTTTGGGTTGTCGTGGCTTTACATACCTTGAAAAAGTACAGGGACGTGGTTCGAAAACAGGCGATCCGCATTTCGGAAGCCATGCCTGGCCAAGTATGTGCTCGGCTATCCTGACAGTGGTAGAAGATAACAAAGTCGATTCATTGCTCGACACCTTGCATAAAATGGATTTGCAGACGGAACAATTAGGTTTGCGTGCATTTGTGTGGAACATTGAACGGACCATTTAAATGTGATCCGGTAGATAGATAAAAAGGAAAGGAGAATCTAATAAATAATGTAGATTCTCCTTTCTTTTTGTGGCTTTTGTCTATCTTTGCGGTCGTTTGGGATTTTAGAAACATTATGGAGATAATAAAGAATTATTTGAAATATTCGTTGTGGTTCGTACTGATTGTATTTGCAGCCTTACTCGGGCTTCATTGGCTTCCGGTACTGACCATTGACGGGCACACGATGAGGCGTGTAGACCTTTTGAGCGACCTTCGTTATCCGGAATCGGAGATTGCCACAGCTGATTCGGACAGTATCCCTTTGCCTCCAGTTGTAAAGCCGGTCTTTGTAGATACTTGTCGTGCAGGTATGACTTGCATTGAAGATTACAGTGATTCCACTCTCCGGGGGATGGCTCCTTTTTATGAAGCACTCAATCGTATCTCTTCCAGTGATTCAGATGACTCTGATGACAAACAGGTACGCATTGCCGTATTCGGAGACTCTTTTATCGAAGCGGATATATTTACAGCCGACTTGCGCGAAATGCTTCAGAAACAATTCGGCGGTTGTGGTGTAGGTTTTGTTACCATCACTTCCATGACAAGCGGTTACCGTCCTACGGTACGGCATACATTTGGCGGATGGTCCAGCCATGCAGTAACAGACAGTATCTATTTCGATAAGAAGAAACAAGGCATTTCCGGACACTATTTTGTCCCCCGGAACGGAGCTTATGTAGAACTACGCGGACAAAATAAATACGCCTCCCTGCTCGATACTTGCCAACGTGCTTCTATCTTCTTCTATAATAAAGATTCCGTTCTTCTTTCTGCCCGTGTGAACAAAGGAGAAAGCAAGAATTACTCTTTAGGCCCTTCTGATGGATTACAACAAGTTCAGGTGGACGGACGCATCGGTTCTATCCGTTGGACAGTAGATCGTGCGGACTCTGCCCTGTTCTATGGCTTGGCAATGGATGGAAAGAAAGGAATCATTCTCGATAACTTCTCGTTGCGTGGCAGTTCCGGTCTTTCCCTGCGCGGTATTCCGGTACAAACGTTGAAGCAGTTTAACCGCCAGCGTCCTTACGACCTGATTATCCTCGAATATGGATTGAATGTAGCTACCGAACGGGGACGCAATTATGATAATTACCAGAAAGGATTGATTACAGCTATCGAGCATCTGAAAGAATGTTTCCCACAAGCCGGAATTCTGTTATTGAGCGTTGGCGACCGTGATTATAAGAACGAAAACGGCGAACTCCGTACCATGCCCGGTGTTAAGAATCTGATTCGTTATCAGCAGAACATTGCTGCTGAAAGCGGTATTGCATTCTGGAATATGTTTGAAGCAATGGGCGGAGAAGGCAGTATGGCAAAACTCGTCCATGCCAAACCCTCTATGGCAAACTACGATTATACGCATATAAACTTCCGTGGCGGTAAGCATTTGGCTGGATTGCTTTATGAAACCATGATCTATGGTAAGGAACAATACGACAGGAGGCGTGCTTATGAGAAAGAGTAACCTGCTGTCCATCTTTATTCTCATTCTCGCCGGTATGTTGAGTGTCCCTTGTTTTCTTACAGAAACAATCGCGCAAGACCGTATGCCTGTATGCTCTCCATTGGGAAAGACTGCAAAGCGGATAAAGCCTTTACGGGAAATGAACTGGGCGAATGATACGATCAACGTACAAGTAGCCTTCCCTGCTGCTTTTCGCGAAACCGGACGGAATGAGATTATTGACAGCATTGCTCTGCTGGCTCCCGTCTTTGAACATCTCCGCCAGGTACGTGCCGGACTCTCCGAAGATACAGTCCGCATCGTTCATATTGGCGATAGCCACGTGCGTGGACATATCTATCCCCAAACCACCGGTGCCCGTTTGGCAGAAACCTTTGGTGCCATTTCTTATATTGATAAAGGCGTCAACGGAGCTACTTGCCTAACATTTACCCATCCGGATCGTATTACCGAAATCGCTGCCTTGAAACCCGAATTGCTGATTCTCTCTTTCGGAACCAATGAAAGCCATAACCGGCGTTATAATATAAATGTGCACTACAATCAGATGGATGAACTTGTGAAACTGTTGCGCGACAGTCTTCCTAACATCCCCATTCTTCTGACTACCCCTCCCGGTTCCTATGAAAGTTTCCGGCAACGGAGGCGTAGACGCACGTATGCCATCAATCCCCGTACGGCAACAGCAGCGGAAACTATCCGCCGTTATGCCAAAGACCATCGCCTGCTCGTGTGGGATATGTATGATGTAGTCGGAGGGAAGCGTCGTGCCTGCACCAACTGGACGGAGGCAAACCTGATGCGTCCCGATCATGTACATTATTTACCTGAAGGATACATCCTGCAAGGAAATTTATTATACCAAGCACTTATACAAGCATATAATGACTATGTTTCCCATTGATATAGATTTCAGTAGACTAAAAGAGGTACTTACCTACGATCCGCAAGCCCCGATGATATTCAGCAGCGGTATCTTCCTTTGGCTGTTCGCTGCTTTCATGGTAGTGTATGTGTTGTTACAACGTAAATACACTGCCCGCATCTTGTTTGTCACCCTCTTTTCCTATTATTTCTACTACAAGAGTAGCGGCACATACTTCTTTCTGCTTGCTATAGTCACCGTTGCCGACTTCTTTCTTGCACAGCTAATGGATCGTGCAGAAGGGTATTGGAAACGTAAAGGATTAGTAGTTTTGAGTCTGAGTATCAATCTGGGACTTCTTGTCTATTTCAAATATACCAATTTCCTGGGTGGAGTGATAGCGTCATTGATGGGAGGAGAGTTTACCGCCCTTGATATATTCCTGCCGGTCGGTATCTCTTTCTTTACTTTCCAGTCGCTAAGCTACACCATCGACGTTTACCGGAGGGACATAAAGCCATTGACGAATCTTTTGGACTATGCTTTCTACGTATCTTTCTTCCCCCAGTTGGTGGCAGGACCTATCGTGCGTGCCCGCGATTTTATCCCGCAAATCCGGAAACCTCTCTTTGTTTCGCAGGAGATGTTCGGCCGCGGAATCTTCCTGATCGTATCCGGTCTTTTCAAGAAAGCCATTATCTCCGACTATATCAGCATCAACTTTGTAGAACGTATTTTTGATAATCCTACTCTCTATTCGGGTGTTGAGAATCTGATGGGAGTGTATGGTTATGCTTTACAGATTTACTGCGACTTTTCCGGATATAGTGACATGGCTATCGGTATCGCTTTATTGTTGGGCTTTCATTTTAATCTCAACTTTAATTCTCCTTATAAGTCTGCCTCCATTACCGAATTCTGGCGTCGTTGGCACATCTCTTTGTCCAGTTGGCTGCGGGATTATCTGTATATTTCTTTAGGAGGAAACCGAAAAGGTAAGTTCCGGCAATATCTGAATCTTATCATTACCATGTTTCTGGGTGGATTGTGGCATGGCGCATCTTGGAACTTCGTTCTTTGGGGAACCTTCCACGGAGTTGCTTTAGCATTGCATAAAATGTGGATGACCATCACCGGGCGTAAGAAAGGAGAACAAAGTCATGGTTGGCGGCGTGTATTCGGAGTGGTTATTACTTTCCATTTTGTCTGCTTCTGCTGGATTTTCTTCCGTAATGCCGATTTTCAGAACTCAATGGATATGCTGGGACAGATATTCACTACTTTCCGTCCGCAACTGTTCCCACAGTTACTTGAAGGATATTGGAAAGTATTCGCATTAATGTTGCTCGGCTTCCTGCTTCATTTTGCTCCCGATAGCTGGGAAAATGCAGCTTGCCGGGGAGTGATCCGTCTACCGTTCGTAGGAAAAGCAGTGTTGATGATAGCTTTGATTTACCTTGTTATTCAGATGAAGAGTTCGGAGATTCAGCCGTTTATCTATTTCCAGTTCTGATCCGCCTTCTTTTTAATATCCGGTTGAAGCCGTAATTGGAATATTTTTCCTTTCTTTGTGAAAGGAAAATATAAACATTCTGCTTTATGGAAAACTCTTTCAGTTATCAGCCGGCAGCCGATCGTTACGAACAGATGCCTTATACATATTGTGGCAAGAGTGGCTTGCAGTTACCTCTAATCTCTTTGGGATTGTGGCATAATTTCGGTAGTGTGGACAATTTCAATGTAGCAACCGACATGATTAAGTATGCTTTCGATCACGGTGTTACTCATTTTGACTTGGCAAATAATTACGGTCCTGCTCCCGGAAGTGCCGAAGTAAATTTCGGACGAATCTTGAAAGAGAACTTTCAAGGCTACCGGGATGAAATGATTATCTCTTCCAAGGCCGGTCATGACATGTGGGCAGGTCCTTATGGCGGAAATAGCTCTCGAAAAAATCTGATGGCGAGCATTGACCAAAGTCTCTGCCGGACAGGTTTGGAGTATTTTGATATCTTTTATAGTCATCGTTATGACGGAGTCACTCCAGTTGAAGAAACCATTCAGACATTGATTGATATTGTGAAGCAAGGTAAAGCATTGTATATCGGAATTTCTAAATATCCTCCCGAACAAGCCCGTGTTGCCTATGAGATGATGGCAAAAGCCGGTGTTCCCTGTCTTATCAGCCAATATCGATATAGTATGTTCGATCGTGCGGTTGAGGCTGAATCACTTCCTTTAGCAGCGGAGTACGGTTCCGGCTTCATAGCTTTCTCTCCTTTGGCACAAGGATTATTGACCGATAAATATCTGAACGGCATTCCGGAAGGTTCCCGTGCTGCCCGTTCTTCGGGTTTTCTTCAACAATCTCAAGTGACGCATGAAAAGGTAGAAGCTGCCCGTCAATTAAATGAAATAGCCCGCCGCCGTGGGCAAACGCTGGCTGAAATGGCTTTGGCATGGGTGCTGAAAGACGAAAGAATGACATCAGTGATTGTAGGTGCAAGTTCTGTGAATCAGTTAGCCGACAATTTGAAAGCGCTGGAACATTTGGAGTTCACGGCAGACGAGTTGAAAGAAATAGAGCAAATTTTACCCGGATAAATTCAGCCTGATTCATAAGGAGGTGTCGTATTTACAATTTGAATTCAGCAGTCTCCGCTGAATTCAGCTTCTGCAAATGTTTTTTCATATTCATTTCTCATGTTCTCATAAATGATATGATAATAGTTTGTAAATCAATGATATAATACTATGAGAAATGAACTGTGAAATGGCATTTCTCATAGTATTTCCATCATTTACCCCTAAAAAAGATGCATTTCTCATAGGTTTCAAATCATTTCTCATCTTATTCTCATACTCCTTCTTATTTGTTTTGCTCATTTCTCATACATGATGGCTGCAGCTTTTCCCGGACTCTCGCCGGACTTACGATTATTCCTTTCCCTATGTCGTTTATTAATCAACTTCCTATTGTTTACTGCTTTCCTGTGTATCATTCACCTTATATCTTACTGTTTTCCCTTACTCACTTCCTGCTACTATCTGTATCATTGCACTCGAGTGAACAGATCGTTCCACTCTAGTGGACGGTTCTTTCTACTCTAGTGCACAGGCCTGTCCACTGGAGTGGAACGATATAGATGCCGGTAGAAAACAGGGCAGACGCATTATATTTTTTACTATATTCTCGTTTGTAATTTCCTTACTATATTGTTGGTTATTAACATGTTATCATTTGCTAATGTCGATTATTTTCCTTATCTTTATAAGATATATTAAAACATAAACTAACATGAAAATTGGCATAATTGACCTTTGTAAACAAATAGAAGATCCTAGGATGAACC